>JAFUDL010000330.1 GCA_017459225.1 Kiritimatiellia bacterium | reverse complement strand
GCCTCGCCCGGGCCAAAACACGCGTCGCGGGCGCCGCCGCGGAACGTTCCGCGCCACAGCTTCATCGTGACGCCCGTCACCTCGTGACCCGCCTCCTTCAGGAGGAGCGCCGCAACGCTGGAATCCACCCCTCCAGAAAGTCCTATCGCAACCTTCACTCGCACACTCCCTCGAAGCGCGCCGCCGCACATGTGCAGCCAGCCAGCGCACTGCGCTTGAAATTCATGATGCCTTGTCCTTTCTTCACTGCATTTCCGAATACAACCTTCCGTAGCCACCTGGGCAAATTGTATCACACCCCTCCCCTTGAACGCAAGCGCATTATGGGCGCATTATGAAGCGAACAAGATGTGCTTTACGCGGCACGGGGGATGTGCTAACATATCCGCAATGAAACATTACACGAACATCAAGAATGCGAGGCGGGAATGATGGACTGGGCATTGACGGCATTGGGCGGAGTTCTGCTCGTGGTGGCTTTCGTCGGCTGCATCGTTCCATGCGTGCCGGGTCCGCTGCTCGGCTGGTGCGCGCTGCTTGCACTCGCGTTCTCGCGCTTCGCGATACCAACCGCATGGCTCGTGGCGGCCGGCGCGGTCATGGCGGTCGTCACCGTGCTGGACTACGTTGTGCCGGCCTACGGCGCGAAGAAGTTCAACTGCTCGCGCTGGGGCATCTTTGGCTGCACGGTGGGCACGATAGTCGGAATGTTCTTTCTGCCGTTTGGAATCCTTATAGGACCCTTCGCCGGCGCGGCGCTGGGCGAGCTGATCGCAGGCCGCACGATGGGCAGTGCGCTCAAGGGCGGATTCGGCGCGTTTCTCGGATTTCTCTCAGGCGTGTTCCTGAAGCTGTGCGCCGTGTGCGCCTTCACCGGGCTCTTCGTCTGGGCCGTGTGGCTCCGCTAGACTTCCCCGTTGTTGACGCCGTAGCCGAAGAGCGCGAAGTCGCCGCGCAAGGGGTCCTCGGGAAACACCTGCGCGAGCGCGGCGGTGAGGCGGCGCGCGGCGGACATCGAGGCGCACGGACCCGGCAGCAGCCCGAGCCGCACTGCCTGATGCACCACATGCGTGTCGAGCGGCATCACGAGAGTGCGGCGGTCGATGCGGTCCGCCCACAGTCCAAGGTCGACGGGCGAACCGCCACGCACCATCCAGCGCATGAACATGCAAACGCGCTTGCAGGCCGACTGCGCGTTCTTCGGCACCGCCGGCCCTCCCTCGTGGTTCGCGAACCAGGCGCATATCGCCTTCACAGCCTCGAACCCGTCGCCGTGTGCCTGCGCACCCACATAGCCGCCCAGCGTGCCGAATTCAGCGAGGAGCTGCCGGTATGCATTGAAGAAGGACCACATGTCGCCGCGCGTGAAGAAACGGTAGAAGCATTCGCCGTCGCCGCGCGCGAAGCGGCTCTCGTACAGCGCTCCGCGCACCCAGCGGTCCATGTCGCCCTCCGCGCAGTCGAGCAGATGCTGCACCTTTGGCATGAACTGCCTGCGGCTGCCGAAGCTCAGCGCGGAGGCAACGAACGCCGTCGCCTCCTGGTTCTCGCGGCCATCCACCTGATGCATGAACCACGAAGGATCCCCTTCGAGGAACTTTGCCGTCTCGTAGCGCGCGGCATATTCCGCCAGAGTCGCCGCAACGCCTTTCACTTCGCACCTCCAAAGACGCAGTCCAGCGGCAGAGAGGCATTATCCCATGAGAGGCGGCAGTTCTGACAGTAGGCGTGGATGTTCGTGGTGTCAACCTTCCCCTCTTTGCCCTTGAAGAGGTCAATTCTACTGCAGAAGTATTTCTGCGTCACTGGCACATGACGCCTCTTAAAATCCGCGATGCTCTTGAGAACTTCGTTCCCTTCGTTCCGCAGCCATTTTGCCACTTCCTCGTAGAAGATGAACTGCTTGCGCACAGCATCAATAATCTTCTGCGCCTCGGTGTCAAAGCCATGGGGACGATACCCCAGCAACGGGTTGCGGGGTGGAATGCACGACCATTCACCTGCAGAACTTTCAACTACCCTGATTTCATGACAGCGCAGATTGGCGTCAAGCGATGGAGCCTCCGTGCCGTCAGGCGACGCATACGCGCCAGGCGGATCATCGTCATCTCTTATTTCATCATCATCGACGAACTCCACATCCGTATCGTATTCTTCCTCTGCTTTATCGGCAATTTCACAGTACTCTTCATCTGAGCAGTCATTCTCCACTACAAGCCTGCCGCATGCAATCAACGCCTGCATCATCTGTACCTGCGTCGCGCAATCTGTCCGCACAAAAGTCGACGCCTTTATCCTTTTAGCCAGTTTTACATTGACACCAGTTGCAGCCTTGTTACTCAGCTCGACATTCGCAGAGTTATTTACGGTGGCCTTTGTCTGATTTTCCTGCCGCGGAGCAATCCGCGGCGTCATCGTCATCGTTATGCCCATTATCACACCCCCTCCTCGAAATTGTTGAACATCACCTGCGCCGACGGCGAGCCAAGAGGGATGTCTCGCATCTCGCCGTTCAGGAGCCTTTCAAGCACCTTCAGATTGGCACTGCGTGCGATGGACTCCGCATCTCCGCCTTCATCGACATCCTTAAGCACCTCGTTGAGAGAATTCCCGGGATAAAGGCTGAGAACTCGCCATAGGAGCTGGATGTGACGCGGATCCAGTTCATGGTACGGGGTGTATCCGTCTTCGCGTGAACCACATAGACGAACATAGAAGTCTTCATAGCTCCTAATCTTAATTTTGCCTTGTTTCGCGCGCTTGTCCTTGGCGCCAATCAAGTTGCGCGTCGAGTCTATGTTGACCTGGCTCTTCGACTCGTGGGCGCTCTTCATCGAGAGCTGCGTGCCGCGCTCGCCGATCGACTGCGCCGCCACGAGCCCCGCGGGATATCCGACCTTAGGCAAATCGCCGCCCGGCAATTTTCCATAGCACTCCGCGCAGATGCCGTTCTCGCATCCACAGTTGAGCACAGAGCGCTCGCCTCTGGGATTGGAGCATTTCTTGCGAGTGATCGTCATCGGTCGCAACGCATAGACAAGACGGCGTGTGAGGTCTCCCGCCTTGCCAGTGTTGAGCTTCTTGTCGCACATCGAGGCGCGAGCGTTGAACGACGACCAGAAGATGTCGTCCCACGACATTCCGCCGACGAGTGAACCCTTGATGGCGAACTTCTTCTCATCATCGTCCGTTGGCTTGAAACCCAGTTCGCCGCATGGAAGTTTGCCGCGCGGATCAGTGAACTGTCTGATCTGCTTTGCGCCGTTCGCACCGGAGTTGACCATTGCCGCCGCAAACCCGTTCTTTCCATCATACATCGCAAGGTCATAGTAGCCGAACGACACTCCCTCCTCCGTACACATTGCGAACGCCTCTTGCGCATACTTCAGAACGGATTCAGCGTCACCCTTCTCGCAATCTTTGACCAACCGCTTCTCCGCGGCCTGAGAATCGTAGCCGCAGAGCAGATACGCCCCCATCACGAAATCCCTGTCGTAGTTCAGAGTGATCTTGAGATTTCCCGCAGAGAACAGGTTCGCAGACGGCGCCAAGAGCGGCAACGCCTCCTGTGCCGCATCGGAAAGCGGCAGGTATCCTGCCATCTCGTCGCCGTCAAAGTCCGCCCCGAACCCCTTGCATGAAAGCGGCTGCAGGCGAAACACCTCGCCTTCCTCAGGCTTCAAGACCTTAACCTTGAAGGCCTGCATGTTGTATTTGTGGAGAGACGGCTGCCGGTTCATGAGCATCCAGAGCGGGTCATGTTCAAGGTAGGTTTCAAGCGCCTGCGCCTTTTCTTTGATCGTCGGCACCCCTCCACGCCTGGGCGAGCGCCAGCTGAATCCTGCAGCTGTCGCACCGTGGGACGACAGAGGATGACCGTCAGCCGTTTCGCCGGCCACGCGATCCGCCAGTAGTTCCCAGAGGATGGACGCCGGAACGCCGACCTCGTCGAACGCGAGATCCGGTCCCGGCGTGATGACCATGCGGCACGAACGGTCCACGCGCCGGCCGAGTCCCTCCCGCCTCACGAGCCCGTGTTTTCCGCAGCACGAATCACGCAAAACCTGAAACACGGCCTTAACCGCTTTCTCGATCTGCGTCAACGCCTTCGCCTTGTCTTTCTTCTGTGCCTTGGCATACTGATCGCACGCGGCGACGATGTCCCCATATCCGAACGGATCTACCTCGCCTTCGTATCCCATGCGGTATCGGAGCGGCAGGACGGGGACGTAGCGTAATTTCGGCTGATTGGGCAAGTCCCTGCCCGTCAGCGCTTCCGCAGGATAGTCGATTGGCTCAGGCAATTCGATTACGCCCCACTTCTCCTCGTCGGCGGGCACGAATGACTCGTGGAGCGAACCGAACACCGCCGGATCGCACACGCCTCCTTCGGCCATCTCGTTTTGCACATTCGTCGCCTTGAGCTTAAAATTCTCGCCCGGCGTCTTCTTGCTGCATTCGTCGCATGGGCACAGCACCAGCGCGTCTCCAATGCTTTCCGCTTGCCTGTCCGATGCATCGCGACACATCCTCTCAAGCACATCGCACGCCCTCAGATACTCCCCCTGCTCAGTCCGCTTGACGAAACAGCGCACATCGCCAACATTGTCAATGTGAAGTTCCGAAGTCTTCACCATCAAAGACAGCGTTTGGGCCGTGTCTCCATTCGTCCCACAAAGCGGCGTCACCTTGACATGTTCACATGCCGCACTCGCTACAGGCATCCAATAAATTCCATTGCTTATTTCCAGCGGTCCTTTGATCGTCACGTCGAAGCGGGATAGAAAGGACGCGAGACTCAGAGTATTGCGCTTGTCGTCCCCATTCCAAGTGAAGCGTATTCCGCCGAAAGCAAGATGCGAGGAATCGTGCGGGCAGTGAAACTGAGCAGAATGAACCGCTACTGCAGACGCCTTTCCGATCGTCCGACCTTTGCGATTCTGTTCCTCATTGAGGCCAATCCGTTTGAGCAGTTCGGTATCAGACATCCGCGAAAACGACACAGTCTTCTTTTTCGTGTTGACATCCATCTTGATCAGCATGGCAGCAAGGTGGGCAGACAAGACTTGAGAAAAACCAGTCTGGCCGAGAATTGGCCTGCCTTCTCCGGCGACGGCATCGGAGTTGCGAAGAAGATCCGCGATGATCGGCTCCGATCCAGGATAGGCGGAAAGCGCCCACATCTCCATTTCGCCGGCGCGTTGTCCGCCGCCGATGAGCCGCCCGTGCGCGGCCTGCCCCGTGGCGCAGGAATACAATGCGTCCTTTCCGCCGCGGCGCGCCTGGGCCTTCAACGCGGGGATGTGGTGAAGGCGGAAGAAATGCTGGTACCCCACCACGACGGGCGATGCCGTCGTCACCCTGCGTCCGTCGGGCAGCGTCCAGTGCAGATGCGCCTTGCCGCATTCGTCGAGTCCGGTCTCCTTGAGCAACCGCTGGACCTTCTCGTGGTCAAGCACACCGCAACGCGGCGCACCCGCCGGTCCGGCGACTCCGTACTTCAGTACGTCCGCATCGGTCTTTCCGTTGTGGAACAGCCATCCCAGATGCGTCTCCAGCAGCTGGCCGGGGTTCATGCGCGAGAGGACGCCATGCGGGTTCAGGAGAATGTCAACTGTCGCCGTCCTGCCGCCGGGTAGCTTCAGTTTCGGCATTTCCCTCGCAGGCAACACCTTGGAGACGACGCCTTTGTTGCCGTGGCGCCCCATCAGCTTGTCTCCCGGCTCCAGCGCGAACTCACGAGCGATCCGGTACTTCAACCGACCCACGAATCCCGGATCGCGCGCGAGGGGTTTGTTATTGATCTCTGGCGGGTATTCGATCTGCACGAGCTTCGCGGGGGCGGCGTCGACGTATCGAATCGCATGGGTATACTCCCTGCCGTTCGCAATCTTCTTGAACTCCGCAATGGCCGTGCCCTCACGCAGAAATACATCCGGCGCGAGGATCTTGGTGCACCTCCATTCCGGGGCTATATCGATTGCGTAGTCCTTCTCTTCTGTGACTGCCATCTTCTTCACGATCGCGTCGCTCACCACAACCGCGTCATCGAGATTCCAGCCGTACCATGGGAGGTACGCGACGAGCAGGTCGCGCCCGATCTTCAGTTCGCCGCCATCCGAGCATTTCGGACACAATCCCGCACGCTCCAGCGGCTGCATGAATTCAACAAGTCCATCCTCTCCGCCAGACTTCACGCACGGCGGCTCCGCCTCGCTCACGCGCACGGCCTGGCGCATGTTCTTCGCGCCCATCATGCTGCGCGCGTCGTCGTTGTGGTTCAGGAACGGAATCAGCGACGTACACCAGCTCACAGATGTCTTGCAGTCATTGTCCTGGGCCGCGATGATCCGCCCCGTCGCATCCACCCATGCGCCGCGCGCGAGCTGCATCTGGATGCCCACCATTTCAGACTCGGGACTCTCAATCGGGCATATCCGCCCTTCGAACGAGGGATGGTTCTGCCGGAATGCGGCGGGCAAGAACCCGACACGGCTTCTGCTCACCTTGAAGCGCTTGATGCCGCAGATGCGTCCTGCCGCCTCGAGGATGTTGTCCGGACGGATCACGTCGAAGCCGTTGAAACGCTTTTCGCCAATTGACGAAACGGGCACAAGCTCCGCCGCCAGCCTTTCCCAGCTACGCATCCCCTTCTCCGCGACAAAGTGACGGTAGTAAAGCCGTAGCAGACGGTTGCGCAGCCAAACCGGAAACGTCACCGCCATGCGATGGCCAAGGTCATCCGCGTCAAACGTTTCTATCTTGTCCTTATTCGCCTGCACCCATTCCTTCAGATCCAGATTTGGATCTTGCAGCGATGTGGCAATGCCGCCACGGCCTTGCAGCAAGGGCGAGGGCGCCCTTGCCACAACTTTTGCCCACCAACCGGCGTAGGCGATTTCGTCACGATCGGACTTGAAGAGCTTTTTCTCTCCGAGGCGGATGAACCGTCCATCTGGCAGCCCAAGACGAAGTTCCGTCTTGCCGTTGGGCACTCTCACCTGGCGAAGGCCCGGCATCTCGCCAAGCCAGGAACTCCACACGAGCCGCTGGACCGCATTCTTGTTTTCTGCACTGGCGCCTCGAGCCACGAACAAACCATGGTATGGCAGGGGAATCTCAAACTCTCTTTTTTCGCCACCCTTGAAAGAGAAGACGATGCAGCCCATGAGGTCAAGGCCTTTCGCAAGCGCGGACCTTGCCTTTTCTGCTGTGGGCAGAACGAGTTCTACCGCGTTCAGATCAGGCGACGCCATCTTGAGACAATCCGTTGCGGATTGCTCCCAAGACTTGAGCGTCTCGTCGTCGCCGGCTTTGAACATCAGCCAGTTCATCTGCTTTTCTCTCCTTTAGGCATCTTGGCACCTTATTGTTGAATGGCGCTATTATACCAAAAAGCGAGACAGTGCGGATACTATTGGGATGCCCCTTTTTACGCTTTCTTCCCTGCCTTCTCTGCCGCCTTGACGGCCCACTGGCCACTGCCAACCACATTAAAGCGGATGTCGCCCTCGCCGCAGCATCCGCAACCATGCTCTGCACAGTTGCGGCAGTGCCAGACGATGATTTCCTTCCCCGCCTCGCTCTCGGCGCGCCTGTCGGCGGTCTTGTCGTCAAGCCCCTGCTCGAGAAATGTGCGGACGATCTCGCGCTTGTGTGTCAAGAAACGCGCTAGCGACTTCTGGTACGGGCAGTTCCCCGAACCATCCCATACGACGTGCGTCACGTCAAACCCGAGCCGGCGCGCCTCCGCCTCGCCCACCTCGTCGCCTTCCCAGGCAGAATAGCGGACATGAAGCGTTGCAGGGTGATCGACAAGCGCCGGCAGAAGCTCAATTCGCTTCGTGTAGAGGATCGCGTGGACGGTCGGGTGGCGGCGCGCTGCCGCCTTGCAGGCTTCGACCTGTTCGAGGTTCTCAAAGTCGCCGCCGTCTGAAAGGCGTATCGGCAGATGAAGGCGCTCTGCCTCCTGGTAGAAGTGTTCGTAATAAGCGTTCGGGTCAATCCGGCGGAGGACCGTGTTGCGCGCCTCGCACTTGCGGCAGTTGGGACGCGGCCTCGTGCAGGTGTTGATCACATAGCAGGTGCCAGCGCACTTCTCGATGCACGAAGGATGACATGTGATGATCGGCAGCGTCGCCTCGTTGACGCACCGCGTCTTGCGGTTGCCAAGGCCAACATGCGGCTTCTCCGCAAATTTGCCCTGGTACTTGGCTTCGTACTCGGCCATGTCGTGCTGCATCTGCTCGATGCACTTCTGGATTTTTTCATTCTTGTCTGTCATTCTTTTTCTCCTGACGATATCTACTGGCGATATCGGGCAGAATTCATATGCAGACGCAAAATTCCGCTCAAAGCATTGAAAACTTGAAATCTGGAACAAATCATTTCCAGAAGTCAACGGTCGTAGTCGATTGTGCGAGGCATGAATTCGCGTTCGTACTGCTTGAGGAAATACTGGTCGGTCATGAGCGAGAGGTAGTCTGCCACAATGCGGGCGGGCGGAGTCTCGTCGCGGTAGGAGGAGGGGAAGTGGCGTAGGTAGTCCCTGCAGACGCCACATCTCTGGTCGTCCTGCTCTACCGCTTCGAGATAGACCTCGAACAGCGCCGCCATCATCTTCGCAAACTTGCCGCGCTGTTCGGCGAGAAGGCCGCACCCGTAGATTCGCTCCCCGTTGAACGCCTTCATCGTCTTGTAGGCGTCGAAGACCTCCGGCGAGAACTCGAGACGCCCCTTGCCGAAGCTGTGCTTGACAATGTCAGTGCAGAGCGTCCCGATGATTTCCGTGTTCCTTCTGCCGAGGACATGGGCGCATTTGCACGGGATGTCCGTACGCTTGATGAGGCCAATTGCGATGGCGTCTTCCATGTCCTTGCCGAGATAGGAGATGATGTCTGAGACGCGTACTACGCACCCTTCGAGCGTGGAGGGGAACACCTGCCGGTCGAAGCCGGGAGTCTCCATGCACGATGCGAGGTTGCACTCCAGCTTCTCCCAAGTGAGGTTCTTTCGGTCATACTCGTATACCGGCGCCTCCAGCTCCCCGTTGTGGCCGAGGATTCCGTCAAGAACAGGAAGCGTGAGGTTGAGTCCCCGCCCGCCCTTCTCCAGATGCTGCAGCACGCGTACGGACTGTGCGTTGTGCATGAACGTGCCCGCGCCGTGCTTCGCGAGAAGCCGTGCGAGCTCGGCCTCGCCGGTGTGCCCGCACGGCGTGTGGCCGATGTCGTGTCCGATCGAGATCGCCTCGATGAGATCCTCGTTCAGCCGCAGGCAGCGGCCGATCGACCGCGCGATTCGCGAGACCATCTGCACATGGAGCGAGCGGCGGGAGATGTGGTCGTTCTTTATCTGGAAGAACACCTGCGTCTTGTCCATATACCGCGCATACGAATGGCAGTGCATGATGCGGTCGGCGTCGTGCGCGAACGGCGTGCGGTAGTAGCCGCGGTCCTCGCGTTCCGCGACCTTCCGGCTCGCCGCCGGGTCATTGCTGAAGAACGCGTATTTATCGTCCAGCACCGCCTTCTCGACATTTGCGCTCGACTCGACGACTTGTCGCAATATCTCGTTTCCTTTGCCCATGCTACCTCCTGCTACCACCCCGCGCCAATTCAAGCTTCTCCGCCATAGAGAGGCGTTTCCATGATCTAGCCGCCGCGTTCCTCTGGCGTGATCCTGTAGGCGCGGCGTCCGTCAAGCGCCCGGCAGAGGTCGAGGATGAGCTCGTAGTCGGCGATTGAGTCCTCAACGCAAACATATTCATCGAGGCAATGCGGCTTGTATCCGCCGTTCGCGATGTCGCAGCAACAAAGGTCGCATTTCATCATGAGCTTGCACATGTCCGTGTTTGCCGGATGGTCAAGAACCTCCACCCCATGTTTTTCATACACCTTCTTGAGCACAGCATTGTAGAATTTCTTCGAATACATCTTCGCGTTATTCTTGCGCCATTCGCTTGCCGTGCGCACCCGTCCCCAGCAGTCCATCGTGATGAGCAGCGAAACGTCTTTGAGGAAACCGTAGTCCATCTTATCGGAGCCGACCAGGCCGACCTCCTCCTGGACGAAGAACACGGCTTTGCACTTCGGCAGCGCGTCCATGATCGCCAGCGCCAGCGCAACCCCGGCCTTGTCGTCCCCGCCGATTCCAAAGCCGTCGACGTACAACTCGGTCTTCCCCTCCGCGTTCTTCCGTTCCTTCACGGGCAATCGCTCATTCCGGTACACATATGCAAGCTGTGGACCCTGTACCGTGTCCATGTGGTTGACGAAGCACGGAACGTACTCTCCCTTCCCGATCTTCCCCTTTGTCAGGTACACGTTCCCCGCCTCGCCCACCGTCATCGTGATCGCACGCCTTTTCGCGAATTCCAGAATAAAATCCCGAACTCGTTCCTCACGATACGACACCGACGGGATCGACAACACCCTTTTCAGAAAACTCTTGTCAAACTTCATACTCGTATTTCCTCACTTTTCATGCTTGCCAGACGGGCTGTGGCAACAGCCGGCGCGTGGGGGGAACATGCGCAGCACGAGCCGTAGCTCGTGCTGCCGCAACATCTGCAATTTTTACTCATCTACTTTTCTCCACGCGAACAGTATAGCAAAAATCGGCAGACTTAGGGTGAGATTCTTAATCCGTTCATTTGCCGCCCCCTTCATCTGAGTCGTCCGTCTTATCTTTGCCAGACAAGTTGACACCCACCAGTTTCTCCCATGTTTCCCGGTCGAGAATCACTGGACCAGGTTCGTCAGGATCGCTCATCCAGCCAACCGGCTTCGCATCCTTCTTCCCTGAGAAGAAGTCCGCTGCGCTGTACATCGGGACCATCTTCCTTTTTCTTTTCGGTTTGTCCATTTTCTTTCTCCTTTTAACGGAAAGGCCGCAGGGCGTGCACCTTTCTCTGAATTAGATGCGTTCCTCCACCCAGGGCGGGACCGAGATGGCCTTTGCCTTCAGTGCCTCCGCATAGCCTCTGAAGTCGAAATCGACCTCGCGGAACTGCACCTCGCCGATCTCCGAGTCGAAGAGGACGTAGTTGGAATACGGCCGCGCCCGCGGATAGCCGACCGCCCCGACGTTCACGAGGTACTGGCATCCCTCCTTCATGCGGAAGGCGCGCACGGTCTCCTCGCAGCGGCAGTCCGGGAAATGCGGATCCGAGAAGAATCCGAGCGTGAAGACCGCGGGAACATGGGTGTGTCCCACGAACAGCATCCGTTCCTCGCGGCAGGTCATTGAATCGCGCGCGTCGAACCTGTCGTAGATGTAGTCCATGAAGTGCGGATTGGCGAAGTTCGCGTGCGCGACCGCGAAACCGTCGGCCTCGTACACGTACGGCAGCGAACGCAGCCAGTCAAGATCGTCAGCCCCCAGCTCGCGGCGGTGACGCGCCGTGCCCTCCCGTGCGGACCCGATCATGCCGTCCGTGTCGCGCCAACCGACTACGGCGGCGTCGTGGTTGCCCATCAGGGTCGGTATCCCGCGCTCGCGGAGTATCCGTATCGCGCCCGCCGGGTCGGGGCCATACCCCACCACGTCGCCTGCGCAGACCACCTTGTCTGCACCGCAGCGTTTCGCATCCGCCAGCACCCTCTCGAGCGCTGCGGGATTTGCATGGACATCTGATATGATTGCGTACTTCATCTTTTTCGTTCCTTCCAACATGCATATTAACTGGTCGAGCTACATAATTATTATCGCATCCGCAAAAATTTTCTAAAAAAAACTTCCGTGGGATCATTGCGCATATTTTCGCGTACGGCCCGGCAACAGCTCTGCGTCGGCAGGGCAGAAGTCAAGGGTTAACCTTTTTATTCGTTGGCGTCGTTCCATTCCAGCGCACCCTTGACACGCCATTCAAGAAGCCCGTACGGAAACGGCCGCAGAACGAACACTTTCTCCGCCTCTGCCACCTCCACGAGATAACGCTTGATCACGTGTGGGGGATTCCATTTTGCATAGCCGAACCAAGGGGACGAACAGTAAAAAATCCAACCTTGCCTACTAGGGATGTAGTTCATGTCACCAATGTAGCTCATGTCGAAGAGCCAAAGTTCGCCGCGGATCTTGTACCGCGCTTTGATCCACGCGAGGATTTCTTCCTCTGTTCCAACGGGTAGACGTTCGCCGCGGAACTCGTCGCGACCGTCAACGATGCACTTGTACTGATGCTGCCGGGCAATCAGGCCCGAGAGGAAATTTGAGACTGGATCGTAGATGAGCATAGCATTCCTTTCAACTGTGCCTCAGAAGGGATTCGAACCCTTACGCCTTTCGGCCCCGAATTTTAAGTCCAACGGTATTCACTCTTCCATCCACGGCGGAATCGGAATCGACTTCGCCTGCAGCGCGGCCTTGTAGCCCGCGAAGTCGAACTCGACCTGGCGAAACTGGACCTCGCCTGTCGCCGAGTTGGGGCCATACCCCACCACGTCGCCTGCGCAGACTACCTTGTCTGCACCGCAGCGTTCCGCATCCGCAAGCACCCTCTCGAGCGCCGCCGGATTCGCATGGACATCTGATATGATTGCATACTTCATCTTTTTCGTTCCTTCCGATATGTATGATAATGATCGCACCCTATCATTATTACAGCATCCACAAAAAATTTTCGGAAAAAACTTCCATGGGACCATTATTCAATTTTTTCGCGTACCGCCCGACAGACTTTGTCTG
>JAFUDL010000329.1 GCA_017459225.1 Kiritimatiellia bacterium | reverse complement strand
CGCGGTGGAAGCGGAACGTGGAGGTGTCGCCCAGCCAGAACGCATTCAGGTCCTGGCGCACGGACATCACCCAGAACGCGGTTCGGATCGTCGTCATGCGGTCGTACGCGAGATCGACGCCGCTGTTGCATTCTCCCATCAGGTAGGCGGGCACTCCGGCGGCAACGCCGAGCGTGCCCCAGGCGGCGGAATGGGAGGGAACTGTGTATGCCGTCGCGTCGCGCCCGTAGGCGGACTTGTCCTTCCACGTCTCCACGAGGCCGAACGTGTTGTCCTTGAACACGAAGTTCGCGGCGTCCGAGGCGTCCAGCCAGATGAGGGCGGTGGCCTTGATGTACGGCTCGATCCATGCCGCCGCGTCGTAGTCGGCCACGCCGGCTGTGACGACGTCCGCGCCCGAGAGCGAAGTTGCGGCAGGCGTGCCGATTGCGACGCCATTGTGCATGGCCGAGGCGGAGATCTTAGAGACGTCGAACGAGGAGTCCGCGCCAGTGAAGAGCGTTGCGGCGGTGTTCGCCGCAAGCCCCTCGACGCCCACGACTGTGGCGGAGGCCGCGGTGGAGCCCGCTGCGAGGGCGACGGGCACGGCGGCGGCGATCTGCAGCGTGGCGCCGTCGAAGATGATCGGGAACGCGGGCGCGGCATCCCGCAGTGCAATGACACCGCCGCCTGATGAGAGGCGCACCGCCGCGCCGTTCGCCGCCGTGACGGCGGGAAGCGCCTTCACGACCGCATGGCTTCCGTCGGCCAGGGCGGACTCGGCGCGGAATTCGACCTCGCCGGAGTTCACGTCAACCGAATAGGACTGCGACGCGCTGACAAGGGTGACGACGCCCTTCGAGATGAACGTCATCTTGCCCTGGAAGTTGCTGTGGCCCACTTCGATGCGCGCGCCTGCGCAGGTACCGCCCGTGTTGCCCTCTTCCGCAGTGGCGGCCACCTGCTCCATGTTGCCCTTGCCGTTGCCTGCGCCGCCGTAGAGGAATCCCCTGGGAAAACCCACCGTCGCCCCATCGAAGCAGGCCACCTGGAGCGTCTGCCCGGTGCGGCACTTTACGGGCGTATCGACGAGCACGGCGCCCTCCACGACGATGCGGTTCTTCGCAGTGCACCCGAAGTCGAGGCCGCCGTTGCCGTCGCCGCTGCCGATCACCCGCGAACCGTCCCTGAAACGCACGAACGCGAGGTTGTCGAGGCGCTGGCGCGTGCCGGCGACGTCGAGCGTTCCGTACAGGTCGAGGCTTGCCGTGGCGTCGCCGTGGAAAGCCTCGCTCGCGCTCATCTTCAGCTCCGCGCCGGCGCGCACCGTGACCGCGCCGACGATGCTGCTTCCGGCGAAGGTGAAGTAGGCGTTTCCAGTCTCCACGTCGAGCGCTCCCCCGGCGTTGAGCGCAGTGGCGCCGGAGACCGTAAGGTTGCCGCGCGTCCTGAGAGTGCCGCCGCTCCTCACGGTTATGGAGCCGGTCCAGAGTCTGCCGTCGCCTGCGTCGATCGTAAGCTCGTCGCTGACCGTGAGTGCCGCGCCCCACTGCGGGTCGGACGGAGTGATCGTCATGCCGGCCGTGGTGAAAGCGCCCGTGAGGTCGTTCTCCAGGAACAGCGAGCGCTTCACGTCATAGACGCCCAGAGTTCCGTCGGAGTCGCGCTTCGCCGGCACGAGGTCGCACTTGACCGTGCCGTTGGACGCCTTCAGCTTGAACGAGTAGAACCTGTACGATCCGTAGTTGTTGAGCCCGGCATCGACGCTTGCGTCATGCGAGGCGAAGATGCAGAGCTCGGAGCCGGGCGTGTAGTCGCCATCGGTCATCGTCACCGACGTCACGGTCTCGCCTGTCTCGGTCTTCGTCACAGAACCGGCAAGCGTCCCGTAGTTCGCGACGATCGTGTAGTCGGTGGACGCGGCAATCGTCTCGGCGCTTGTGACCTGTGCGCCGTTGCGGTCGAAGCGAACTTTGTTCCCGATCATGAAGACAGTGAACTGCTGCGTGCCGCTGATTCGAGAGCACCAGAGGTTCTGGTTGCCGCTCACGGTGCTTGGCCGCCACGACATCTCGACTATGTCAGTGCTGGCGGGCGCAAGCCCGGTCTTGACGCGGCACTGTCCGTTCAATTTGAGGTACGGAACCTCCGTATAGCCCGCGGGAAGACCGTCCGCGAACGCCGCCGCCGCAAGCGCCGCAGATGCGAGACAAACCAACACTCTCTTTTTCATGAACCTCTCCTTCTGAATTGCCAACGCACAACCTTGCGAAGAGCCATTCTCCGCCCGGTCACAATTATTTTACAATTTCAGCTTGGAGAAGTCAAGCCCGCGAGAACAGCTTGCGAACGGGAAAGGCGATGTGGTAGACTAGTGGCGTCTGGAACAGATGAAAGGAACTTCACGATGAAAGACGCATTTCGCCTCGGCGCGATTCTTCTGACATGCTGTGCGGGCAGCCTGCTGCCGGCCGCAGAACTCACTGGCGCAAACGCGGAAGTGGTGGTGGCGCCGAACGCCCCGCAGGCCACGCGCTTCGCCGCCGCGGAGATGACGAACTACCTCTCGCGCGTGCTCGGCCACGCGCTGCCCCTCGTCCCGACACCCACCGAAGGTCGCTACGCGATCATCCTCGGCACGAACGCGTGGAGCCGCGCGGCCGGTCTCCGTCCCGAAACGCTCCCCCGCGATTCCTACTGCGTGAAGATCGGCCCCTGCCGCACCTACATCGCCGGCTGCGACAACCCCACACAAGACCCCGCGCGGCAAATCGCGCAAGGTTCGATCGGCAAGTTCGAGCGCGCGACTCTCTTCGGCGTCTACGGCTTCCTCGACCGCCATGCCGGTGTGCGCTTCTACTTCCCGGGCGAACTCGGCACGATCGTTCCCGCCGCCCCGTCCATCCTGTTGCCGGAGGGCTCCTACTCCGTCACGCCGCGCTTCGCCACGCGCGACTGCTACCTCCACGGCGCAGGGCCCTACCCGGGCGTCGACCCCGCCGACGCGAAGGCGCAGCGCCGCGCCAAGGCCGTCTACTCGCTCCTTCTCCGAGAGGAGACCGACCGCATCCCGTGCTGCCACGGACAGAACCGGTTCAAGATCGCAGAACGTTTCAGCGAAAGCCATCCCGAATACTTCCAGCTGCGCAAGAACGGCACGCGCTGCATCGGCACGAAGTTCGAGCACAACTGGATGGGACGCCAGCTCTGCCACACGTCGAAGGTGTGGGACATCTTCCGCGAGGACACGCTCGCGCGTATCCGCAAGGGCGAGCGGTACGTGGACATCATGCCGCAGGACGGCATGTCCGCCTGCATGTGCGACAACTGCCAGCGCGTGTTCAACACCGACGACTTCTCCCTCGCCTCCGGCTACGCCACGGAGCTCATCTGGTCGAACACCGTCGCCGTCGCGAAGGCGGTCACCGACGCGGGCCTCGACGGCGGCGTGTCGCAGATGGCGTACGGCACCTACCGCAACATCCCGTCCGTCGACATCCCCGAGAACGTCAAGGTGGTGCTCGCCGTGGGCGGCCCGTGGTCCGAGTCGCACCCCGACATCCGCGACAAGCAGATCGCGTTCGTCCGCTCGTGGGCGGAGAAGCTCGGACGTCCCGTCTCGTGGATCTGGACGTACCCCATGAAGAACTACGGGCGCCTCCAGGCGCGCGACGTGCCGCAGGTCGCGCCCCGCGCGTTCGCCACGTTCTACACGCTCGCCGAGCCATACATCGATGGTTCGTTCGTAGAGTCGAACGTGGGCGAGTCGCTCGTGCAGAACTACCTCAACTTCTACGTGTTCTCGAAGCTCGCGTGGGACGGGAAGATCGACGTTGACCAGGTCCTTGCCGAACACCACCGCCTCATGTTCGGCGCAGGCGCGCCGCACATGGCCCGCTTCTTCGACGCCATCGAACGCAAGTGGATCGACGAGATCGCCGTGCCCTCGCTCATCGGCGAGACAGAGATCGGCCCGATGCTGTACGGCCCGAACGAGATCGACCTCTGGCTGAAAATCTATTCCCGCGCCTTCCTCGACGAACTGAACCGTTCTCTCCAGGCTGCCGCCGCGGCCGTGCCGTCCGGCTCGCTTGAGGCGCGTCGCATCGCCTGGATCCGCGAGGAGCTCTACGAGCGCGCCGCGCGCCACCAGAAGGAGTTCATGAGCCTGTTCTCGCCGGACGTTGAACGAGCGCGCCGCGCCGCCGACAAGGATGCCCGCGTGGTCGTGGAGTCGGGTGCGGACTGGAAAGGCTGGGGACTTCCCAAGAACGCGCTGCGCGACGGCACGGCCGTGGGTCTCGTGGCCGACGGACGCGTCTACGTGGGCTGCGCGCTGCGCGGCGCCACAGCGCTCAAGCCGAACACGAAGTACCGTCTCTCCTACTTCCTCAAGACCGACAAGCTGGAGCGGCGCGACCCCAAGGGCGGCGGCAACGGTGCTTGCATGGAGGTGGAGCAGTACGGGAAGAAGTACTCGGCGCTGCGGATGCCGGCCGCGACCTACTGGAGCGGCACGCGCGACTGGATCCACCAGTCGGTCGAGTTCACCACGAACGATGACGTCGTCCAGCTACCGGGCTACAAGGCCAACCTCTGGCTCCGCGTCTTCAACTCCACCGGCACCGCCTGGTTCGACGGCGTCCGCCTCGAGGAGATGTCCCGGTAGTGCGGTCGCCTTCCAAAGGACCTGCCCCCATCAACCGCGTCACGCACGAAGGGTCTGTCCCCTCAGATTTCTTAAACCCCAATGTTACTGTGAAAGAGAAATGTCCGAAATAAATTTGGCAATCCCCACCCGGAGGTGATACCGCTCTTCTCGTTCTTGCGATATGCTCCGCCCCCAACAACGTCGCGCAAGCAATCCTGCCTCTTTCGCATCTTCTTCCGTATCGAAAAGATCTATAATATCCTTATAACCGGCGTTTCTAAGGACTTGCCCCATAGATTCCACATCCCCGCTTTGACGACAGCGTCTTTTTAGTTCGACTAGCACCTGACACTTCTTCCCGTCTCGCTTCGTTTGTAAATCACATATACGATAGCCATAAACACGAGGTAAAGTTGAAAATGGGTTTTCAATGAAATCTGTCGTACCCGCTGCAAGATCACACGAACGGACACGAGACGACTTCATCTGCCTCACTCGTGAAAGTTCCGCCTCTGCTTCTGGCCATCCTCCAAGCGCAGCCACTTTACTCAACCAATGCTCTGCTCGCCCCAGCTCACCTCGTTGGGCATACTCTTTACCCAATAGAAATTGGGCTGGGATAATCCCCTTCTTTGCTTCCTCAATGAGGCCATCAATCTTGGCCTTTGCATCAACCTCGATCCGTTCCCTAAAATGAGGATGCGGGTGGATTGTCTTCCCTGGGCGGCTTCCACGATCATGCCTCAATAACCGAGCATCATCAATATCATCCATATAGCGTACGTATTCGTCATCAGACACACCACACAGACATCCATCTGACGCCCATCCTTTTTGAGAGACAATTGCCATGCGCGCTTGACCTCCTAATCAATTGAATTCTCCAAAGTGCTGCATCTAATGTACCTGCCCTTCTCGAACACACAATCTCGCAACGGGCCTGGCCCACTTCTAGGAAAACAACGGTCCGAACTGGGAGTCAGGAGCAATTAGTCCCATCTCGGCCAGATAAGGAGAAGGACTGGAATATCCATTGGTGACGAACACCATTTTCTTCCGTGCGCGGGTAACGGCGACGTAGAAAAGACGGCGCTCGGGCTCCACACGCCCCAGTTCAACCGCCTTCTTGATCGGCCAGACATCCCACTCGGCATGAAGAATATACACCGAATCGAACTCCTTGCCCTTGGCACGCAGTCCGGTCATCAGATAGAGATGCGTGAATATCTTCCTGCGCTCTTCATCAGACATGTCCTTGTCGTCAGCCGAGACAACAGCCGAAAGCGATGCAATCGTCCGCTCTACGTCTAGGCAAAAACGATCAAAATCGCCTTTGTAACGCGACGAGAATTCCGCAAGTTCCGGAAATGGCGGATCGGCATAAAAGATATCATCATCAGCCTTTCGGAAATCTTTCTTGAGCCCTGTGAAGTCTTCGGAAATGCAATTGATCGTTTCCTGAACTGTCGCAGCCGCAGCAAACCGGCGCAACCTCCCAACATAATTGGCTGGATCAATCGACTTTATCATGCCCTCGCCCATCTTCGAGAAATGGTCAATAGCACCGTTACTGTCTTCATACTGTCCATGATACATGTAGCCCTTCAAGGTCTCGGCGTCAGCCTTCTTGAGCGGATACCTGAACAGAGCATTGCAGAGGCGAAGCATGTCGTCGGCCAATGTCATGAACGACTGGCTGGCCCCTTCCGCCTGACGGCGCTTGATATCGATCAAGCCCTTCAGCATGTTGAACGCGTCGTTCAACATGACATTCAGATCTTCCGCCGCATAGAAGTTCACACCATGACCGCTCAAGATAATCTGATACGGTATCAGATGGCTCGTCTTG
>JAFUDL010000033.1 GCA_017459225.1 Kiritimatiellia bacterium | reverse complement strand
GGGCCCCTGGTCGAAGGACGAGATCCTCTACGCCAAGAACGGCGGACACGGCATGCTCTTCCGCACGTTCGACGGCAAGCTGCTCCTCACCCTCCACCAGCCCAACTCGGGCGAGGCCGAGCGCATGAAGCTCTTCGAGATCGAGGATACGGGCCACACGCTCCGTCTCGTGTGCGGCACATTCGACATGCCGCCGATGCCCGCAGGCGGCGTCTGCGCCCACCAGGGGAACGGCGGCGGCAAGCCCGCCAACACGGTTGTCGCGTTCACCAACGCCGTCGCCCTCGGCGCCATCATGGTCGAGTTCGACGTCAAGCGCTGCAAGACGGGCGAGCTCGTGATCATGCACGACGGCACGGTCGACCGCACGACGAACGGCAAGGGCGCGGTCGCCGACCTGACCTTTGACGAGATCCGCAAGCTCACCGTCAAGTGGCCCGGGCATCCCGACGCGGACGTGAAGGTGCCGACATTCGACGAGGCGATCGACTGCCTGCCCACCGAAGGCGTGTGGATCAACTGCCACAGCGCGGCGAACGTGGCGACGGAGGTGGCGCAGAAGATCAAGGCGAAGGGACGTCTCCACCAGGCGTTCATCGCCACGTCGCTGCCCGCCATCGAGGAGGCGCGCAAGGCGGTTCCCGACATCCTCGCCTGCAACATGAGCCGGACGGTCAGGGGCCGCGACGCCTATTTCAAGCCCTGGCCGCCGGAGAAGAACACGCTCTACGCGAAACAGACGATCGAGCACAAGTGCCAGTTCCTGCAGCTGCTCTACCCCTGCTCGCGCGCGGACGTGGAGATGCTCCACGCGGCCGGCGTGAAGGTATCCTACTTCAAGTGCGATAAGCCTGAGAAGGCAAAGCAGCTCCGCGACCTCGGCATCGACGTGATCCTCTCCGACCGCATCGAGGTCACCCGCCCCGCTTTCACTTCAGCCCGTTGACGGGCTTGCCATTCCTCCGCCGGCGCCCCTCGCGCCGAGCGGCGCGCGCCCTGCGGGAGGTATAATGGGAACCAGCCTTTTCTTTCAAGCCATAGAAGGTTTGTCGGAGAGGTTGGTTCTTTGACAACCGAAACAGAGACGACTTGCAAACAGACCTCCGCGCGCCCGGCGTTTTGAGGCGCCGCGCGCGGAGGGTCTGTTCACAAGTCTCCGCACGGGCCGGAGAGCGACTTGCAAACATGCCGCCAAAGGCGGCGGCATGTTCACAAGTCTTCCGGCGAAAACAAAAGCGTCAGCTCCCCTCCATTTGGTATCATATCGGTTGCAACGCACTCTTCAACGGGAAGGTGCAAAAACGAACAACCCAAACAGAAAGGAACTGACATGGAATATTGTACCACAATCGGCGTCGACGTGAGCGACAGAACTTCGAAAATCTGCGTGATGACGAAGGCACCCTCCGGAGAGAGGCGAATCGTCGTTGAGACGACGTGCGCGACGACGGAGGCCGGGTTCGCGGAGTGCCTCGCGAAGTTCGACAGGGGCTGGCCCGTGGTCTTCGAGACCGGCACGCACTGCCGGTGGATGGAGCGGCACATCCGCTCGCTCGGCTTCAGGGCCATCGTCGCGAACCCCGCGAAGGCCAGGATCTCGGGCGACCCGACGTCCAAGAACGACCGGAACGACGCGCGCGGCCTCGCGCGCCTCGCCCTCGCCGACCCGGCGCTCCTCTTCCCGGTGAGGCTGCGGGGCGAGAGCTGCCAGCGGATGCTGCGACTGCACGAGTCGCGGCAGCTTCTCATGCGCATGCGCACGTCCGCGATCTGCCAGATCCGCAGCTTCGCCAAGTCCATGGGCTTCCGGCTCCCGGACGTCTCGCCGGAGCGGTTCCACGAGCTGGACAGGTCCGGATGGCCGGGCGACTTCGAGCGCACGGTGTGGCCGATGGTGGGAGCCGTCAAGACGATCAACCAGAAGATCGCCGCCTACGACTCCCTGATCGAGGAGCTCGCGGAGGAGCCCGGTTTCAAGGCGATGGTCTGCCGGGCGATGGAGGTGTACGGCGTCGGCATCCTCGGCGCCACGGCGCTGGTGGCCGCGATCGACTGCGATCCCGGCAGGTTCGAGCACGCCCGCGACGTGGGGCCGTACCTCGGCACGACGCCCAGGACGTTCCAGTCAGGCGAGAGCGACCCGCAGCTCGGCGCGACGAAGGCGGGCAACGACCTCGTGCGCAGGGTTCTGGTCGAATGCGCGAACGTGGTCATGAAGAGCAACGCGAAGGACACGGACCTCAAGCTCAAGGGCCTGCGCATAGGCGCGCGCGGAGGCAAAATCGCCATGAAGAAGGCGAAGCTCGCCGTGGCCAGGGGACTCGCCGTGACAGTCATAGCCCTCCTGAAAGACCCGTCGCGGAAGTACGTCCCGCTCTCCGAAGCGGGCAGGGCGGGGTTCGAGCGCTACCGCGCCGAGCAGGCGGACTTGCCGGAGCGCAGAGGACGCGCTGCCGCCGTGTGAAGGACGCGCGGGGGGAGAGCGCGGCTGAATTTCAAACGTCCCGCCGGAGACCGTCCGGCTTCGAGGAAAGCAACAGACGTCCCGTCCCGGATGAGTGCGAGATCGGCCCGGCACCACGAGTGCGACCGGGAGGTGGCACCTCCGAGTACGGATTACATCATGCAAGCGCGGCGAAGGCTGCGGAGTGCGAATAGGAGGGAGACGTCACTGGCTTCCGAGAAGCGGATGCAGACGGCGAGGACCCGTTGCCAAGAAGATGGACTGACGCCGAAACACAGCGGAATTGCAGGGGCCGGATCGCTTTGCGATTAGCCCTTGACAATTGTTCCCATAGGAGGGCCGTACGGGCGCGAGGCGCGCCCGAAACGTTTGCGGCGCGCCCGAAACGTTTGCGGCGCGCCCCGCGCCGCCCCATACACGTCCGCCGCCTGGAAGGCGGCGCAACGTCCCGCCAGTCCTACCGGGATCACGAGAGCGTTCTTACAGGAAGCGGAAGATGGCAACCTGGTGCGCGGCAAGGGGGAGCTGCAACTGCAACGTGCCTTCAGATGTTTTGGTGGCAGGCACCGTCTTCCACTGACCATCGAGGTCGAGCGTTTGGACTTCCGTGAAGTTCGTGGTCCATTCGCCGCGCAGCGGGATGGTGTCGAGGGGATCGAACCCGAGGTTGGCGACGTATGCGATGCGCTGTTCCCCCTGGAAACCGTAGCGGAGGAGAAGCTCGGGATCCTCGGTGTAATAGAGGCCGAGGGGATTGAGCTTGTTCAGGAAGTCGATCAGCTGCGCCTTGCGGATTTCGTTCATCAACACGGCGCACGCGAATCCCGTATCCCCAAAATTCGTGGAGCGGGCCATCGTGATGACGTGT
>JAFUDL010000032.1 GCA_017459225.1 Kiritimatiellia bacterium | reverse complement strand
GGGAATCGCCGCGCCAAACTCTTCTTCAAATGCCATAATCAACTCAACAGAGTCGAGGGAGTCCGCGCCCAGATCGTCTATAAACGACGCTTCAGGGTTCACCTGCTCGGCGTTGACGCCCAGCTGATCAACAATAATCTCTTTGACGCGATCTTCAAGCTTACCTGCCATTTTTTAATTCTCCTTTGGGTTGGAACGAGTAATAGTATACTAAATTATTCGCTTTTTCGCAAGTGGAAAGAAGGCAACGCGAAAAAATCACATATTGGCACATAACGCCCACTATCTCGCCACTTTCTGCGAATTAACGCCGGAGCAAATGCCCCATTGCCTGTTCGGCTCGGATCCCATCCAGAGTTCCAGCGTGCCGCCCTTAAGCACTTCGCGCGCGTTGAGGAGGAAGGAACCGTGCGGCTTGCCGTTGAAGACAGCCGCCAGCAGCACGCCGCAACACGTTGTCCTGTTGATTTTCTTCATTGCGCCACCTTCCTGATGTTTCTGCTTCTCGCCTTCCGTACGCGGACCCCTGCCCGCGCCGTCGTTGTCTATTGTACCACAACGCGTTCCGCCGCTCAATTGCACAATCGCCAAAAGGCATTGCCCAATTCGGCGGAAGACGTCCTTGCGCGGAGGAAACGGATTTGGCATAATAAATGCACCAACCATCTAAGGAGAGACAGATGAAGAAAAACTTTGCCATTCGAACGATTGCAGTAGCGTTGACGTTCTGCGCGGCGGCGTCCGCCCAGGGACTGCGCTGGATCAACGTGCACGGAGATGACGTGGAGGGACGCGGCTGGAGCGAAGGCCTGGAGAAGCCGTTCGACCGCATCCCGAAGCGGTTCGCGTCTTCGCTGCCCAGCGTGTGGGGGAACGGCGTCACGCCCACCGGGATGTTCTTCGAGTTCGAGAGCGACACAACGACCGTCTCGGTGCGCACGGAGTTTGGGTCGAACCGCTTCGGCGAAAACAACTTCAACTTCTGCGCCTTCTCTGGAACGGACCTCTACGTGTTCGACGAATCGCGCGGCGACTGGAGATGGGCCGGCGCCGCCGGACATGGCACGAGGTGGCAGCGCGTGACGGAATACTCCCTCACGAAGAATCTTCCGCCCGCAAAGCGCCGGTTTAGGCTGTATCTTCCGCTGCGGAACCGTCTGCTTGCGCTGAGTCTGGGCGTCGACGACGCGTCGCAGACGAAGCTCGTTCCGCCACGCACCGAAAAGCCGATCGTGTACTACGGCACCAGCATAATCCACGGCGCGTACAACATACGGCCCGGCCTCGCGCTCACCTCGCGCCTGGAGCGGAAGCTGAAGAAGCCGATCGTCAATCTGGGCTTCTCCGGCGGCGCGCGCCTCGAGCCGCAGGCCGCCGAGATGCTGGCCGAGAAGGACGCCGCCATCTACGTGTGCGATCCGTACCACAACCTCAATGCGGACACCATCAGGAAGAACTTCGAGAAGTTCTTCGACGTGCTGTGCGCAAAGCGTCCTGACACGCCCGTTCTGCTCGTCGGCGCGCCGCCGCTGCTGAACGGCTGGCTGTATCCCGCCCAGGTTGCGGCCGACGAGGAGAAGACCCGCCTCTTCGCCGAGCTTTCGAAGAAGGTCTCCGCACGCCACTCCAACTTCCACTATCTGCCTGGAGGTGATCTGTACGGCAGCGACGAAGTGTCGATGGACGGCGTGCATCCGAACGACGAGGCGTTCGCCTGCATGGCCGCCAAGCTCGCGCCGGTGATCGCGGATCTTCTGCGAAAATAGCATTGGTGGAAGATCCACCCGCTGCCGTCAGCGAACAAAGTATGCGGCGCGCCTGGCAATCGCGCCCACGCGGTCGAAGCCGATCATGCGCCCAAGACGCTCCGTCGCGGCGCCCCATTTGCGGTAGAAGAGATTGAAGAGAAGATACGGCATCAGCTGACTGCGTGCGCGAGGCAGGCGACGCCAGATGTTGCGAAGCGAATAGACCTCGCGATAAACGCGCAGATAGCCGGCGTACAGCTCTTCAGGCGTCATGTTCTTCGGGCGCATGACCACATGCGCCGTGTCGTAGTGCGAGAGGTCGTGGTCGATTATGCGCCCGTCGCGCCGCATCCTCTCGTAGAACGGCGTGCCGGGGTAGGGCGTGGCGATATGCGAGGTTACGGTCTCGATCTTGTTCTCGACCACCCATTGAACCGTCCTGTCGAACGTCGACGCATCGTCGGCGTCCAGCCCGAAGACGAAGCTCGCGTTGATCATTATCGCCCTCGAATGAAGCGCCTCGGCGAGCGCCTCGAAGCGCGACACGTTGTTCTGCCCCTTGCCCACGCCCGAGAGCGAAGCGGGATTCACGCTCTCGAATCCGATGAAGAGGCTCTGGCATCCCGTCTCCGCCATGAGGTCCAGAAGGTCCGGCATGTCGAGGATGTTGGCGGATACGGCAGCGCTCCACTTGAGGCGCAGCGGACGCAGCGCGGCGAGCAGATCGCGCGTGAACGCCGGGCGGCCGATGAAGTTGTCGTCGATGAACATGATGTGCCGCGTCGACTTCGTCTGCACCTCGTCCACGACCGACTCGACCGTGCGGTGCACATAGCATCCGCCATGGCTGCGCACCGCCGCGTTGTAGCAGAAGTCGCACGCGAACGGACACCCCCTGCTCGCCGCGATGACGTTGTCGTAGAGGCAGCCGCGCGTATCCACCGACTTGAACGACGGCGCCAGAAGGGACTCTCCGGAAAACGACAGCGGCGTCTCGTATCGCGCACGAAGCTTCCCGGCAGCCGCGTCCGCCAGCACGTCGCGCCAATGCCCTTCCGCCGGGCCAACGCATATCGTGGAGAACATCTTCTCCGCCAAGTCGGGATTGGACGTCACGCCGATTCCGCCTACCGCCACATGGACCCCAAGCCGACGATATGCGTCGGCCAGGTCGCGAGCGCGCAGCAGAATGTCGATGCTTGCGGATATCCCAACCAGATCAAAGCCGGAAGACGGCTCGTCGAGCGCAACGTTCTCGTTGACGACGACGACCTCGTGCCCGCAGTCCTCGACTATGCGCGCGATCGTCAGCAGCCCGAGGTGCGGCGCCATGCGCGCCTTTAGGGATGTATCCATCGGCCTCGTGGCGGCAAGAGGCTGTATCAGCTTAACGCGCATGGAATACGGAAGAGAAACTATTTCCGACAGGCGTCATCTCTGCGTGCTCTGGACGACAAGCGTGCGTACGCCTTCGGCGCCCTGGACGAAGATGGCGAATTCCGCCGGACGGAAGTCCGTATCCGTGGAGACAGCCTCGTAGTCGAACGCGCCTCGCAGATCTGTGTAGCCGTCCTTGTGGAACTTCGTATCTGTCTTCGCGGCATCGCGCACGTATACCTTAACGTACGCCCCCGCAAGCGGCTTACCCTTTAGATCCCTCACGCGCAGCTGGCGCGTCTCGCGCGACACCTGCACGTCAAGAGCGCCCGGCGTAAGCTCAAGCCGCTCTTCCGCACGCCCGTCCGCGCCCGTCGCCACGACCACGAGATTGGCGCGCCTCAGCTCACTCGGCAGCTCCACGCGCGTCTCATTCCCTTCCGCGACCGACACTTCCTTCGACCATGCCGGCTTCAGACCCAACACGCCACCGACGGATGCCGACGCCCCGCCGAACGGATTCTTCGAGAAGCCGATCTCCACATCCACCGGGTACGCCTTGACAGTGCATTTCTCAAGATTGCTCGCCGTGAGGATTACGCCACGCGCCACGCCGTCGGTCATGTCGGCGCGCACGGCGAGGGACGGCGCGTTCGCGCCATCCGCGCGCTCTCCGTCCGCACCGCCGCCCAGCGCCTCGTCCGCCTGAGCCACGACTTCGTTGAAGCGCTTCTGCCAGATGCCGACCGTGGTTTTCGCCCACTTCGCCGCAATCTTCCGTCCTTCAGCCGCATCGCCGTGAGCGAAGGCGAGATACGCCTTCATGTAGTCGAGCTGCATCTTCGTCTCGACGTCGGCTGCGTCAACCGCCGCGATGTGCGCCTCCGCCTCTGGGATGCGGTCCTGCGCGATCAGATAGACCGCCGCGAGAAGCCT
>JAFUDL010000328.1 GCA_017459225.1 Kiritimatiellia bacterium | reverse complement strand
GCCATCACGCCGTACGGCATGCCTCAGGAGAACGACGCGCGCACGTTCCTCACGCGCTCCATCTCCTTCCACCCAGTCGTGGACTTCAGAAGCTCGAAGTACTTTGGCCCCGCCTCGCCAGAGCCCGCAAGCTCGCCGAGTATCGCGGCCGCCGCTGCCTGCGCGCTCTGGAACGCGATGTGCACGCCCTTGATGCGAAGGGAGTCCACAAGCCCCGCGCCGTCGCCCACGATCAGGCACCCCGGCACGTATGGCGTTGGCACTGAGTAGAAGCCGCCCTCGGGAATCACCTTCGCTCCGTATGCCACGGACTTCCCGCCCTTGATGTGCGGCGCAACCGCGCTAGACGACTTGAAGCGGCGGAAAAGCCTGAACGGATCGATCTCGGCGCGCGCGTAGTCGAGCGCGTACGCATAGCCCACCATCACCTGAGTCTCGGAGACGTGGTACACGAACCCGCCGCCGTACGTGTTGAAGTCGGCCGGCCAGCCGAACGTGTGCATCACCTCGCCAGCGGTCTGCGTGCCGGACGGAACCTCGATCAGCTCCTTGATGGCGATGGCGTATGTTGGCGGGCGCACACCCTGAAGCTTCTTTTCCGCGATCAGCTTGTCGGTGAGGATGCCGCAGCCGCCTTCCGCGAGCACCGTGACCTTCGCGCGTATCTCCTCGGACGCAAGATAGTTGCTCTTCTTGGCGCCGTTCTTGTCGAGCCCCTTCTCGCCCGTGCGCGCGCCGACTATGCGCCCGTCCTTCTCGACGAGCTCCGTGACCGCGTAGCCCGTGTAAACCTCCGCGCCCTCCTTCTGCGCTATCTGCGCGAGATAGGCCGTCACCTTCGTGAGCGACACCACAGGGAAGTCCTTCGAGCTCATCAGCTGCGGCACCCAGGGAATCTTCACGGAGAAGCCGCGCGTCATGTTGCAGCGGAACGACTCCTTCACCACCTTCGCCTCGCACGGCAGCTTCGCCACCTCCTCGTCGGTGAGCAGCCCCTTGAAGCCGCTGGGATCCACAATGGCGCCGGAAAGGACATGCGAGCCGGGCGAACGGCCCTTGTCAAGCACCACGACGCGCGGCTTCTCGCCGCTCGCCCTGCGCCTGAGCGCGATCGCGGCGGCAAGCCCTACAGGACCCGCCCCCACGACAAGAATGTCTGTTTCAATCATCTGGCTATCTCCGTGTGATGCCCTATTTTACCATAATCCTCTGAGGAAAGCGAGACCAGCTTACAACAACACGCCCTTTGCGGCAGCTTCGGCGTCGTCCCACCAAGCGCCCTTCGTGGACGCGATTCGCGCGATTGCCTTTGTGGTCAGCTGGATGCCGCGCGCCGATGCGCCGCGCACCTCAACGACCGGACGCTTCTCGCCAGCTCCCTTGTCCACCAGCTCTAGCGGCTGGAAGAGCATCTGGTGGATCTTCTGGTTCTTCGCCGGCTTGAACTTGACGTACAGCTTCTCGGGGCATCCATCCGCGAAGAAGAGCACCTTGCTCTTCTCTGGCGCAAGGCGGTACTCCTTGTTGTTGATCATTCCGCCGAACGTGAAGCGCTTCACGTATGAGAAGCCGTAGAGGGGCTCCTCGTACACGCATGAGAACTCGCGGTCGCGGTCCTTCTCGGGATTGAAGAGGAAGACCTCGAGAAGGTCCTTATCCACGAAGATCTTGTCGGAGGGCGGCGCCATCTTGTAGCGGCCGTCCTTCCACACGAAGACGAGCCTGTCGAGCGACGAGCACTTGAAGAGCTCCTCGCCGCCGCGCAGCCCCGCGCCCACGAAGTGGTTCTCCTTGTCGTAGCGGATGGTGAGCTCGCTCGCGGTGATGGCCCTCACGTCCACCTCCCTGAACGCACCCTGCGCGATCTTCGTGCAGCGCGGGTAGCGCTTCGCGTACTGCTTGATGAGTCCCTTGAGGTACTTGACCACGAAGGCGCGCAGATGCACGAGGTTGTCGCGCACCTGGGCCTCCTCCTTGAGCACGTTCTCGATCTCCTCGCGGTTCTTGTCGATGTCGAACTGCGAGATGCGGCGGATCTTGATCTGCAGCAGGCGCTCCACGTCGTCCAGCGTTATGTCGCGCCGCAGTTCCTTGCGGAACGGCTTGAATCCCTCGATAACGGTCTGCTGCACGCCCTCGTACGTCTTCTCCTTCTCGATGCGCTTGTAGATGCGCTCCTCGATGAAGATGCGGTCGAGCGTGCGCGCGTGGAACAGGTCGTCGAGCTCGGCGAGGCGGATCTCCTGCTCGCGCTTCGTGAGATACATCAGGCGCTCAACGTTCTTCTGGAGAATCTGCGTGATGCTCATCGCGCGCGGGCGACCTGCGTCGAGCACGATCGGGCGGCTCGCCACCGACTTCTCGCACGTGGTGAACGCGAAGAGCGCGCTCTTCACCTTCTCCTGCGAGGCGCCGGCCTGCAGCTCCAGCTCGATCTGCACTTCGCTCGAAGTGAGGTCGTGGATCTTGCGCACCATGACCTTCTTCTTCTTGATGGCCTCTTCGATGGAGGCGGAGATGGAGTCGGTCGTCTCGCCCCAGGGGAGCTGCGTGATGACGAGCTTGTTCTTGTCGCGCGCTTCGATGACGGCGCGCACCTTCACCTTGCCCAGGCCATCCTCGTACTCCGAGACGTCCATCACGCCGCCGAGCTGGAAGTCGGGGTACAGCGTGAACGGCTTCTTCTGGATGATGGCGATCTCAGCCTCGAGAAGCTCGATGAAGTTGTGAGGCAGAATCGCCGTCGAAAGCCCCACCGCGATGCCGTCCGCGCCGAGCATCAGAAGCAGCGGAATCTTCGCCGGCAGCAGCACGGGCTCCTTGTTGCGTCCGTCGTAGCTGGGCGTGAACTCGGTGGTCTTGGGGTTGAACACCTCCTTGCGCGCGAGCTCCGCGAGACGGCACTCGATGTACCTCGGGGCGGCGGCGGGCATTCCGGTGAAGAGGTCGCCGAAGTTTCCCTGGCCGTCGATGAGGTATCCCTTGCCCTTGCCCCAGAGCTTGTTGGCGAGCACCACGAGGGCGTCGCCGATCGAGGCGTCGCCGTGGGGATGGTACTGCATGGCGTGGCCCACGATGTTGGCCACCTTGGTGAAGCGCCCGTCGTCCTTCTCCCAGAGCGAATGGAGAATGCGGCGCTGCACGGGCTTGAGGCCGTCCTCCACGCTGGGTATCGCGCGGTTGCAGATCACGTACGCCGAATATTCCCTGAAGTTGAAATCGTAGAGGTCGCGCAGCGGACCATGCCCGGTGAGTCCGCCTCCAGCCGGCGCCACGGGATTTCTCGGCGGCGGGGGCGCAGGCGGCACGGCAGACGCCTTCGCCGGCTCTGCTGTCCGCGGCTTCTCATTTTTCTCCTTCTTTTCCTGGTCGTCTGCGCCCTTCGCCTTCTCCATCGGCGCGAAAAGGTCTAGATTGTCAAATAGGCTTGGCGGCTCGTTTTCGGAACTGTTCTTCTTCTTGCTCATGTATTCTGTAACCTGTTTCTGATCTGTGAACGAGCATTATACCATCTTTACGCGCCCAAGGTCAAATCGAGAGCGTCCGCGATGTTCTGCAAGACGGCAGTTCACAGCGGCTCGCGGCGGGAGAGAAGCGAGTTCGAGTGGGCGTGTGCGATCGCGAGCGCGAGGGCGTCCGCCGCGTCGTTCTGCGGCAGCTCCTCGAGCGCGAGCAACGTCTTCACCATGCGCTGCACCTGCAGCTTCTCGGCAAGACCGTTTCCGCACACCGCCATCTTCACGCGCCGCGGCTCGTACTCGTACACCGGCACTCCCGCCGAGGCGGCGGCCGTTATCACCGCGCCGCGGGCCTCGCCTAGAACGAGCATCGTGCCAGCGTTCTTGCCGTAGATCACGCTCTCGATCGAAAGAACGTCGGGCGCGTACGCGGCGATGAGCTCCGCAACGCGCGTGTTGATGGCGTGCAGGCACTGCGAAAGCGGCAGCTTCGGCGCGTTTCTGATGCGCCCCGCCTCAAGGCAGTTCATGCGCGAGCCTTCGACGGAGAGAACGCCGTATCCGCTCGACCTGAGCGAGGTGTCTATGCCGAGTATTATCACGGCCGTCAGTTCTCGTTGGAGTGGAGCCCGCCCGAACCGGCCTTGAACACGATGTTCCCGTGGTCCGTGCCGGGCACCAGCCGCGCGCAGTTCCAGATGCATCCGCCGCAGTGAACGCACTTCTCGCGGTCGAACTTGGGCGGCGTGCCTGGCTCGTCGCCCGGCATCAGCGCCTGCGCGCTGCACACTTCGATGCACGTGTGCTTTTCGCAGGAGGCGCAGAGAGAGGGGTCCTCAAACGCCACATGGTCGGCAAAGCCTGGAGCGGCCTGCACCTTGCCGCCCACGAGAAGCGCATCCTGATGCTGCATCAGAAGCTCGCCGTCGTACGGAATGGACGGCCATCCGCACGCGTCCATCACCGCGTCGTGCAGCGGCTTGCGGGCCTTCTCCGCGGCCTCGATGCCCTCCTTCAGCTTCGCACGGTCGACGCGGCGCCCCTTCAAGGCGGTCTCGAGATCCGGCACGCGCGAGGCGGGCGGCACGCTCTTGAACGGCAGCGCCAGGCCAAGCATTCCGCGCATCCCCTCGCCGACCATTCCCCAGAAGAAGGACTTGTTGAAGCCGTTTCTCGCGCCGCTCGCGCGCCGTAGGCGCCTGTCGAGCTCGGATGCTCGGCGATCAGCCACGTATGTGGCTTCAAGATTCTCCTTCGTGAAGTCCTTGCCTTCCTGCAGGAGCTTCAGGACGGCCTTCGCGAGCATCACGCCGCTCGCCCACGCCTCGTCCACACCGGCGTTCGCAAGGCAGTCGGTGGTGCCCGAGCCTTCGCCGACTCTCGCGAAGCCGTCGCCGCACAGGAACGGCTCGCCCTCCACGCCGCTCTCGGCGATGGACTTCGCGCCCCAGCTCAGCAGCTTTCCGCCCTTTATGTGGCGCCAGATGTACGGATGCATCATCCAGTGCTGAAGGTAGCGGTAGGTCGTGCGCACCGGAGTATCCATCCATGGCGAGACGAATATGCCGAGCGCGGCGGTGCGGTTGGGATACACGTAGAAGAATCCGAATATCTCGGGCTCGGGGAATCCCATCGTGTGCAGCACCGTGCCGGGCTCAAGCTCGCAGTCTTCGGGCAGCTGCACCACGGCCTTCATGCCGAGGCCCCAGTCGTAGGCATGGTGGCCGGAGGGGAGGCCAAACTTCGCGTCGAGGGCGCGTCCAACGGCGCCGACGGGGCCATCCGCCACTACGGTGAGCGCGGCCTTGACGTCCATGCCCGGCATGTACGCGCCGTCAACCGGCGTGCCGTCCTTCTCCACGCCCTGGTCGGCAAGGCGCACTCCCGCCACCCTGTCGCCGTCGAATATCGGCGCGGCCACGGGCATGCCGGGCATGATCATGAGGCCGCTCTCCATCACCTTCTGCGAGGCCCACGTCATGAACGAGCCCATCTGCAAGACAAGGCCGGGCTTCTTGTCCATGAACTTCGGGATGAACGGCAGCTCGCGCGCGCTCCACTTGCCGCCCTTCATGATCACGCCGCCCATCTTGAAGGCGAGGTCGATCAGCTTCGTGCCGGCGGTGCGCTTCGAGCAGCCGACATGGTCGAAGAGATACGCAAGCTTCTCCTGCTTCACCTCGACGGCGTTCGGTATCTCCTTGGCGAGGTCGACGCCAGGAAACGACGCCTTGATCGCCTCGCCCTTCGTGACGATGCCGGATACGCCGAAGCCCGGATCGTCCGCACGCTCGTAGCACATCACCTGCAGCGGACACCCCGGCATGGCCTTCGACTCGTAGAGAGGCGTGCCGTCCTCCTTCGTCTTCGCAAGCTCCGGCCCGATTGTTGTGAGGAATCCCGCGGCGGCCGGACCAAATCCCGTGACCACGATGTCGGTTTCCATTGTCTCGCGTTCCATTCGGCAATCCTCCGTTCGGTTGAAACAATCACACAAGGTGTCCTCGCTCAAGCGTGAGCGAGCGGTCGCAGCGGGCAGCGGCCTCTGCGGAATGCGTCACCATCACGCACGCAAGAGGCGCGTCGTTGACTTCGAAGAGAAGCTTGAGTATCTCGGTGCCCGTCAGCGCGTCAAGGTTGCCAGTGGGCTCGTCGGCAAGAATCAGCTGCGGACGGCACATCAGGGCGCGCGCAAGGGCCACGCGCTGCTGCTCTCCGCCAGAGAGCTCGGCCGGGAGGTGCCCGAGCCTGCCTCCAAGGCCGACCTTCTCGAGTAGCGCCTTCGCCCGCTCGCGCGGGGACCCGACGTGCGTCTCGCCGGTCATCGCGGGCAGCATCACGTTCTCAACCACATCCAATTCCGGCATCAGATGGTAGCTCTGGAAGATGAAGCCGATCTTCGCGGCGCGCAGGCGTTCGCGGCGGCGTGCGGACCCCTTTCCCGAGAAAAGCGGCTCGCCGCCCACCAGCACTTCGCCGGCGGTAGGGCTGTCAAGCCCGCCCAAGATGTTAAGCAGCGTTGTCTTGCCCGCTCCGCTGCGCCCCACGATGGCCACATGCTCGCCCTCGGCCACGTCGAGCGACACTCCGTCCAGCACCCTGATGGCGCGCTGCCCGGGGATGCGGTACTCCTTCACGACGTCTCTCACCTCAAGAAGCATCAGCTCTGCAAAGCCTCCACTGGATGTTTAGAAGCCGCCAGAAACGCCGGCACAAGCGCGGCGAGAAGGCCGAACACATAGACGATCACGACAACCCAGGCGATATCCGCGCCCACCAGACGGTGCGGTATTTTGTCAAGGCCGTACACCGACTGAGGGAAAACCTGCACTTCGAAACGCGCCAGCATCGCAACGATGTTCTGCAGGTTGCGCAAGACGAGCCAGGCCGCCACGAGGCCAAGCACGGTTCCCGCAGTCACCTGCACTAGACCATGCACCATGAAGACGCCCATGATCTTCCGCCGTGGGAAGCCCAGGGCCTTCATCAGGCCGATCTCAGGCGTCTTCTGAAGCGTGAGGACAAGCAGCGTGTTCATCACGCAGAAGAGCGCAACTATCGTGATCAGCATGAGAAGGATGGCCGTCATGTTCTTCTCAACCGCGAGCGCGCCGAACAGCTCGCGGTCCACCTCGCGCCATGTGAGCAGCCTGCACCCCGGCACGAGAGCGCGCATCGCCTCGCATGCGGCGTCGAACTCCTCCGGCACGGTGGGACGCGCCGTCTTCACGTGGATCGCGTACACGCCCTTCTCAAGACCCATCAGATCGCGTGCGTTCGCGAGCGAGCACACGCAGAAGCCGCTGTCGTAGTCGCGCTGTCCGCACGAGAATATCCCGGTGACGCGCCATTTGAGCGGAAGGAATATCTCGTCGCGCGCGGCGAGAGTCTTCGGAGAGTACACTGTCACCTCGTCGCCCACGAAGACGCCAAGCGACCTTGCGAGGCCGACACCAAGCACGATTGAGTCGCCGTCGAGGTCGAACTCCCCTGCAACAGGCGATCCCACCTTGTATGCTGCACCGAAGCGATCGGCGTCAACGCCGATGATGATCGGCGCCGAAACGCGCCCATGGTGCTCAAGCATCACGCGCGTGTCGATTTCGGGCGTCACGGACGTAACGCCAGGCACGGCGGCGATCTTGCGCGCAAGCTCGTCCTCGCCAGTCACCACCTCGCCCGGGATGCGCGAGGATATGGTTGCATGCGGCTTGAAGTCCAGTATCTTCTTTTCCCACAGGTCTCCAAATCCCGTCATCACGGCGCGCACCACGATCACAGCGGCCACGCCCAGAAGAACGCCCAAAACCGAAACGCAGGTGATCACGCTTGTGACGCTGCGCTTCGGTTTGAGGTATTTTAGACCTAGAAACAGGCTGAATGGCATTGCGGAACTATAGGTCGATGGACACCTTGACCTCGCTGCCCTGGTCCTTCGAGAGCAAGCCCACATCCTCCTCGACCTCCGTCGCCTTGAGCGAGGTGGTGGGCAGGTAGCGGTAGTACACCATCAGCTGGAGCGCGGTGAGACATGTATCCATCACTGGACGGGTGGAGTGGACGTCGGTGTTCTCCCAGTGGCCAACGGGCTGGTCTTTGCCCTTGGTGTCCTTGATCGTAACGGGAGAGCCGTCGGCCTTCTTGTCGTTGATGATGCTCTTCGGATATAGATCCTTCATCGCGACGTTCCACTTCTTCCAGAGCGTGAAGTTGGCCGGCGTAGCGCCCTTCACCATTCCCGCCTGATACTTGCACTGCGCGGCATAGTAGCTGTAGTACTGCGAACAGCTGCCGCCGCTCATGTGCTTCTTCTCGAACGTCGGCAGCCAGTCGCGCATGACGTCGAGGGCGTTCGCCACGGTCGTGTCCTTCGCCTGGCCGAGAAGCTGCAGGCAGAGGCATCCCACGCCGCCCAGACCGCCGCCATGCGAGCCTGGCGTGTACACGAAGCCGGCCTTCTTGTCGTAGTTGCGCGTTCTGAGGCACTGGATGGCCTTCTTGATGCACTCGTCGAGGCCCGAAGGATGGATGCCGGCCATCTTGCCGGCCTTCAAGGCCTGCATGGCCCAGCCGCCGAACGAGATGTCGTCGCGCGTGGTGCGGGCCATCTTGTAGTCCCAGCCGCCCGTGGCGTTCTGCCCTTTGACGATGCGCGAGAGGCATTTCTCGGCGGGTTCGCGGAGGTCGGGATTCTTAGTCATGCCATACGCCTCGCAGAGCGCGTATGTGGCTATCAGGAAGGAGTACTCGTTGCCGTCCGTTCCGGCGATCATGGGCTTTCCGCCCTTGTCGATTATCGAGTTCGTCAGGAAATCGAGACCGAGGCGCACGGTGGGGCCGAACTCCTTCGAGGTGGGCGTTTCGCCGTGGGCGAGATAGGTAAGGATCGCAAGCCCGGTGGCGGCGGGCTTCACGCCCGGCCACGAGCCGTCTGAGTTCTGCTTCCACTTGAGCCAGCGCAGAGCCTTCATCACGGCCGCCTCGGTGTTAGGATCGCCGAGATGGCCGCCACCATTCAGAACACCCGGCTTGCCGGTCAGGCGCGAGGCGCCGAAAACGTTCTTCATCGTCACGGGGCTCTTGATGTTGAGCATGGCCTCCATCGGCGCGACCTTGGCGGTCACCGGTTCGGTAGTGGGCGCCACGGCCTCAACGTCGGTGGGATTGCCAACGGTGGGCGTATCCACCTGCACGTCCACCTCAACAGGATCTTGCGGCGGCGGCTCAGGAGGAGGTGGATCTTCAACGACGTCCGGGTTGTCCTCTGCGGTGACGATGTCAACCTTGATCTGCTTCTTGGCGCCGGAGTCCATCGCAGTCACGACGAACAGCACCACCACGCAGATGAGCGGCAGCATGATGGCCAGCAAGGGGGCCACCTGGCGCTGCAGTTCGATCAACGCCTCCTTGTACTCGCGGGAATCGCGCGAGCGGCCAAGGCCAGAGAACATCTTGCCGAGGCGCTTGAAGTAGCCGTCGTCCTCAAAACGGGCCATTTCCTCTTCAAGCTGTTCCTTGAACTCTTCTTCGTTTGTCATGTCCATAAGTCAACCCTCCCCGAGGGCCTAAGTTTACATGCTGAATATTGAAAGATTCTGCAGACCATGCTTGTTGCACACGTCGAGCGCGTCGACGAGGAACTTGTGCGGCGAATCGAGCGAACACTGCAGAAGCACGGTCGTCTTCTTCGAGACGGAGGCCGCCATCTTGATGTTGCGGTCGAGCTCCTTCACCGACACGGGGCGGCCGTTGTAGATGAGCCCGTTGGCGCCTACTTCGATCACGATCTGCTCGTCGACCACCTTCTCGTTGGGTCTGTTGGGATTAGGCGCGGGCCGGTTCGCGTTGAGCTTGGAGAAGAGGTCCTCCTGCTTGATCGTGACTACGAAGAAGATGATCAGCTCGAACACGACGTCGATCATCGGCGTCATGTCAAGCTGCGGGTTGTCGTATTGCTTTCTAGCCATATGCACCCCCTTACGGCGTAAGCTGCTTGCCGCTCTTGCGGTCGTAGACCGCGACGAACGAGAGCTTCCAGATGTCTTCCTG
>JAFUDL010000327.1 GCA_017459225.1 Kiritimatiellia bacterium | reverse complement strand
GACAGCGGACTCTGGTGCGAGGAGCTCTTCGCCCCAGACGCCGCTGCGAAGCTGAAGCGCCCCGCCGCTGTCCTTGCCGCCAACGACGACCGCGCGTTCGACCTCGTGAAGGTCCTCGCGGCAAGGCGCATCGCCGTTCCGCGCGAAGTGACCGTGCTTGGCGTGGACAACGACACGCTCATCTGCGATAACGCGAATCCGCGCCTTTCGTCGGTGCAGCCCGATTTCGAAGAGGAGGGCCGCCTGGCGGCCGAGACCCTGGACAACATGATGCGAGGGAAAGCGCCCGCAAAGCGCATTCTCATCGTGGGGGTGAAAGGGATCGTGCAGCGGGCATCCACTGCGGAGCAGTCGCACGCAGGGCGGCTCGTGCAGGAGGCCGTAGCATACATCGATGCGCACGCGCTGGAGGGCATCGGCGTCAGGGACGTTGTGCGGCACATCAAATGCTCGCGACGCCTTGCCGACCTCAGGTTCCGCGAGCTGCAGGGACGCACCATCCTCGACGCCATCACGGAACGGCGGCTAGACGAGGTGAAGCGACGACTCTCAACTACGCGGGAAAAGATGGACTCGATCGCTGCAGCCTGTGGTTACGCCAATCCCACATACCTCAAGAACCTGTTCAAGAAGCGTTACTCAATGACGATGCGGGATTTCCGCAACCTGTATCAGAAAACGTGATTAAGCAACGGTATTTCGTCTTTGCATCTGCGCTGTTATGCCTAATGGACCGCCACGGCGCAGCCAATGGAGACGCCGAGGGCCATCGCCACTGGTTCGGGCGAGAAGAAGACAAGCCCCGCTGCTGCAACAAGAGAGCACAGCACATACACGAAGCGCGGCACAACAAATGGAGGCGCCGTCATCACGCGGAAGCGGTTGGCGTCCACCGGCTCCACATAAAGCACCGCACGCTGCAGATCGAGCGGAACTGGATGATCTGCGATCCAGCGCGCGCGTAGATCAACCGTCTCGGCGCGTCGCCCCTGCATGGAGACGCGCAGCCTGCGGTCTTTGTCGAGATCTAGCGCGGGAGAGCTGCCGTCGCTGCAGCGGCCGTGGAAGACAACGCGCATGCGCTCAGGACGCTCGTCCAGTCGACGTGCGATTTCAGCAAGATATCCGCACACGTCCTTGGGACGCGGATCTTCGGGATCCACGTACACGTTCACTGCGAGTCCCCATCTGCGCGCGCGCAGCCAGCGCACAAAAAGCGGCGCGAGCGCGGAGAGGATGAACACGACCGCAGCTGCTGTCAAACGGTTCATGTGGACATCTCCTCGCGCCCGCGCGGTTCAGGCATCGCCACTCAGCGGGCAATGCGGAACACCGTCATGGAAAGCGGCGGCAATGTATCCACCACCGCGCCGCCCTTCACTGCGGCTTCGCCCGAGAGCTCCTTAAGCGCCTCGCGGTCGAGTGGAGAGTTGCTGGCGCGCGCGCCTGGGCCAGTGAACCACGTCTTGCCTGCCTTTGCCACCTTCGCGTCCGCGATTGAGAGCGTAAGCGGCTGCGCCTCCTCGGAGCAGTTGACCGCCTTCACTATCACCGAGCCGTCTGCGTCGCGAACCGCTGAGGCCGCGATCACGCGGCAGGGTTTGCCGTCCTTCGTCTTCATCCAGCGGGCGGCCTGCTCGAACGCTAGAACTTCGCGGCCACGGTTCTCGCTGAAGAGCTTCTGCACGTTCCAGCTGGGATTAACGAAGTTGCCGTCCGTCATCGGGTAGATGAGGTTCGGCGTCCACACCGTGTGCTTCGCGTTCGCGAAGAGCGGCGCGTAGGCGGCGAGCTTTACGATGTCGGCGTTGCGCTCGAGTCCGCACATGAACGCGGCCTCGCCGATCGCGGCGCGCAGGTCTCCCCAGCGTCCGACGTCCTGCGTGACGGCGTATTCGCCCACGAAGACCTCGAACTCGCCGCGGGGGTATGAGTCGTACATCTTCGCGCCGATCGTCATGAACCAGTCGGGCGACTTGTAGTAGTGCTCGTCGCGGATGTGCTGCGGGCGTCCCTTCACCGGACCGTGCCAGACGTCGGACACGATCTTGATCTCAGGGTACTTCTTCTGGATGGCGTCGTGCATGAGGGCGTAGCGCTCGTGGTACGCCTTGCCGCCGTTCTCGTTGCCGATCTCGATGTACTGGAGGTTGAACGGCTCGGGATGCCCGTTCGCGGCGCGCACCGCGCCCCACTTGGAGGTGACGGGGCCGTTGGCGTACTCGATGCAGTCGAGGGCGTCCTGCACAAACTCGCCCATCTTGTCGAGCGGCACCACCTCGCGGTGGCTCATGCCGCAGTTGATGCAGAAGAGCGCCTTCGCGCCAAGGTCCTCGCAGAGCTGCAGGTACTCGTGGAATCCGACTCCGTTCGTCGACCAGTATCTCCAGATGTTCCACTGCGTACGGCGGTCCCACACATTGCCGATCGTCTGCTTCCAGCGGTATGCCTCGGCCATCGTGTTGCCTTCCACCCAGCAACCGCCGGGGAAGCGCACGAAGCTCGGCTTGAGCGCGGCGAGGCGCTCCATCAGGTCCTTGCGGAAGAGTCCGCTCTTGGCATACGTGTCGCAAGGGAAGAGCGAGACGCAGTCGAGATAGAACGTGCCGCCGTTTGGCGCGCGGAAGACGAGCTTCGCGTCGGGATCGGTGCCGTTCGAGTCGAGCGTGAGGTTGAAGGTCTTCCACTCGGGGCCGATGTCGTCCAACGCGCCCTTCGCGAAGGTCTTGCCGAGCGACTCGAGCGAGACCTCGACCGGCCCCTTCACTTCGCCGCGCATCGCGACGGAGAGGCGGTACTTGGCGCCGCTCTTCACGGCGATTCCGAAGTAACCGTCGTTCGCCACGCCGCCGCCAGGCAGAGCGTCCACGCGGCCGCAGTGGCGGTTCTTCTCGGAGATGGGCTTCGACGAGTCGAGCTCGATCGTCGCGCGGTCGACCGTGCTCCAAAAGCCGATCGTACCCTGCGCGCGGAACTTGACGAGACCGTCCTCGAAGCTGCGGTTGCGGACAAGCTCCGCATACACGCCGCCATCGAGGGAGAGGTCGATGTCCTCGAAGAAGATGCCCCACATGTCCTCAGAAACGGGGAAGCGCGCCTTCGACGCATCGACGACGATCTTGTTCTCGCCGCCGCCAAATGTGATCTCCGGCACGTCCACGGACGAAAACAGGAACGCGCCGTCCAGCTTCATCGTGACCTTGTCGCCGGCGCACGTCATCTCGAGGTCGTACCAGCGGCCGGTCTCGATGGGCGCCTTCGTGCAGTCCTTTTTCAGAGGCGTCGCGAAGTCAAAGTTGCCCCTCGTCTCAACGCCGTGCTGCTTGTTGAACCAACCGCCATAGTTCGCGTAGATGCACTGCTCCGGCGAGCGCTCGCGCACGTGGAGGATGAAGCCCTCCTTGCCCGAAAGCTTCCGCGCCTTCGCCTTGAACGTGTAGTCGCCCCATGAAGGGTCGCCGAACACGAGCGTGCCGCCGGTGGTGGCGGCTTCGTTCGACTGGCGCAGCACGCCGCCTTCTAGAGTCCACGCAGCTTCGTTCCCCTTCTCGCACTTCGCGGGATCGGGCAACCCCTTCCAGAGGGTGCGCCCGTCGGGCGCTGTGACCGAAATGTCCTTGAATTCGGCTTTCGTCAACCATGTATGCAGGGCCACGCGTCCCTGGGCGGCGCCGAACGCCGTCATGCCTGCAAGCACCACGCCTGCAGCGACAAGGCAATTGAATCTAGACCTCATCACTGTGTTCCTTTCTTGAGAGAAACCCATGCATGCACAATCCTAGAGCAGACCACCGAGGGGCAGGCCCAGACGGCCGGCCTCGTAGATTTTCCTCACGTCGTCGTGCGAAAGAGCGCGCGTCCAGAGGGCGAAGTCGTCGATGTCGCCGTTGAAGGCCGCTGAATACTTTCCGGTGCCGTCCTGGCCGAGGCAGAACGGAAGCCCCGTGGCGAACTTGATCTCCTTGGCGTTAAACGCGATGCGGTAGAGGTATCCGTCGCGGCCGCCCTGGTAGAAGTTGAGCACGCCGTCGGGTCCGCGCGTCGCGGCGTAGAAAGTCCACTTGCCGAACTCGATGTCGTACGGGCCCACGTCGATGCGGCTGCGCGCGCCGCTCATTCCGGCGTTGAAGCACACGCCGCCCTGCTTCGACTCGATCCTCTTGTTGCCGGTCACGAGGATTCCGGGATTCGAGCCTTTGTACCAGTCCTTGTTCGCGACGATCACGGAATCGCCATTCTGCGCCTCGGGCATCTTCACCCACATCGCGAAGGCGAACTCGGCGCCGTTTTCGAACGCGAGCTTCTCGGAGCCCTTCAGGCGAAGTCCGGTGAAGGCGTTCGTGACAGCGGCAAAGTGCATGCATCCGCCGATGAAGCCGCCCTTGCCGACGATGGAAGCCTTGCCGAACGCCTCGGGAACCACAGCGCCCTGCGCGGCGTTGACGGGCGTCTTGCCCTCGAACGGCAGATAGACGGCAAGTCCATCCTTGAGGCAGCGCTTCGCGTCGGTGACGACCTCGGTGCCAACGACCTTGCCATCAAGATCGAATCCGCTGGCATCAATTCCGAAGTGCTTGAGCACCGTCGGCGCGGCATCGTAGTTGCGGGGGATGCCTGGGATGCGGCCCTGGGAGACGTTGCGGCCAGCTACAAGGAACGGAATCGTCTCGCAGTGCCCGCCCCAGAGGCCGTGCGTGCGCCAGTAGCCGCCGTGGTCCGCCGTGACGATGATCATCCAGTCCTCGTCCTTGAAAGTGGGACGCGAGGCGATTGCCTTCAGGGCGTCGCCTATCGCCTTGTCGGAGAGATAGACCGTGTTGAGATGGCCTGTCGTGTAGGGGTAGTAGCCGAAGCCGTGTCCGCCATGGTCGGGCCAGTCGATGTACCACATCACGGCGTCGGGCGCGTCGGCTGCGGCGAGGATCTTGGGCACGTTAGCCGCATTGCCGGCGTCTGAGCCATGGATGAACTTCACGCGCGGGTCGGGAGATATCTGCTCGTCCCACTTCCACGAGTACATAAATAGACCCTTCGTCCCGGGCTTGGCGTCCGCCACGCGCACGAGCCAGCTGGGCCACTTCTTGAAGTCGCAGGTGCTTTTGTGGTTCTGCTTGATGGTGTGTTTCTTCGAAGTCACGCCCGTTGCGATGGCGGTGTGGTTGGGTCCGCTGACGGTGATCGCGTCGTAGATGGTGTGGGCGGTCAGAGACCATGCGCACTTGTAGCCCGGCTGCCATGCGCCGTCGCGCAGCATGCGCAGGTTGGGAGCCCATGTGTTCTCCACGGAGTCGGCGCGCATGCCGTCCAGCATTATCACCAGGGCCTTTGGCTTCAATTGCCCGCCTAGCGCCGTCATACCAAAAGCCGCGGCCGCCACGAACACCACATTCTTCAGATTCATTGAGGTAACATCCTTCCTTTTACTTTGTTGTGAAAATTCTCCTGTCCTCAAGACGTGAGAATTATATCACATTTAGTGATAAGTGCCTAGTCAAACTTCACATTCGCGATTCGCCTTTATCTCTTCGCCTTGTACTCGTCGAGCAGCTTCTTGGCGCAGTTGGTGGTCACTGTCTGTGCGCCGCGGCGGAACGCCTCTTCGGCGTCGGCAAGATCGTCCACGGTCCACACGTGAAGTTCAAGTCCCGCGTCCTTGATCTTCTTCATGTATTCTGCAGTGGTCACTTCTGGAATGTAGCGCAGGTCAACGCCGTCTGCGCCCATCTCCTTCGTGACTGCGATGATCTCCTCAACGGGGACAGGCTTTGCGCCTGGCTTCCAGCCTCTACAGCAGTTGAGGCATGAGAGCACCTTGTATTCGGGCATCAGCTTCTTGAACGCCTTGCCGCACTCTAGAGAGCCGCAGAGGAAAAGAGTGTTTTTCGGCGTGGCGCGCGTCTGCTTCGCGAAGACGTCCTTGACATACGGCACGATGTCGGCGGTCCTGGACTTCACGTCGATGTACAGCCAACGTCCGTCCTTAGTGAGTTCAAGCACCTCTTCGAGCAGCGCGGGGCGCGTGCCGGCGAACTTGGAGCCCTTGAACTTGCCCCAGCTTCCCACGTCGAGCTTTGATATGACGTTCCACGTCGCGTCTGTGCATTTGTTCGTGTTCGCCCCGCTTGTAGTGCGCGTAAGCGTGCTGTCGTGGAATGTGAACACGCGCCTGTCGGCGGAAAGATAAATGTCGCACTCGAATCCAAAGCCGCGCGAGACTGCCGTCCTATACGCCGGCAGCGTGTTTTCCGGCGCATCCACAGACTCTCCGCGATGGGAGATGAACGTGGCAAGCCCAGGCTCCGCCGCAACGGCCCCGCCGCTCACCGCCACCATAACGGCCGCCGCAACGGCCCCGTGCCATCTGATAATGAGTTTTCTCATCTCAACGTCTTTCCTTTCTGCAATCTCATACAGAAACAATAATCTAATACAGGAACAATCCCACACAGGAACAATCCTATACGGGAACATTCCTATACTGGATCATGCCTGCACTAAGATATCATGTCTATGCCTGTTTATTCTATGCCTGTTTATAAAGAATGCCATCACCAATATTATACCAAACTTCATGACCCACGACCATTACTTTAAAACTGGCCCTGTAATGGGTTAGTGGGTTGCGCGGCGTTGCAGCTCGCCCACCAACCGAATTGAGGGTGCGCCCGCCCCGTCCGCAGTGGCTCAGGCTTTCGCAACGTTGGCGGGCTGAGTCTTCGGCCCCCAGAGCAATTCAGCATACCATACAACACGGGGACAGGCCCTACAACACGAGTCCCTACAACACGGGGACAGGTATAATGTAGAACGGCTTCTTTTCTGACGGTGGAGAAGAGTCGTTCCTTGACAACTGGCGGGATGGAATACGACATGCAAACATGCCGACACGCGCGCTTGCGTCGTGTAGCGCCGCGCGCGTGTCGGCATGT
>JAFUDL010000326.1 GCA_017459225.1 Kiritimatiellia bacterium | reverse complement strand
GGCGCTTCTCGTCGGCGCGCTAGCCTTGATGTCGCTGCTCGTAGTGCGCGCCTGCCGTGTGCGCGCGGCGCGCGACGCCGCTGCTGAAGCGAGGATGCTCAGCGGCGGGTTGTTCCCCAAGGACGATCTGAAGGCCGCCGAAGCGCTGGCGGCGCTTGCAGCGCACGGCGACGCGGATCTGGTGCCCTCCGCGCGCGCCTGGGCGGGCACGAACGTGACGCGCCGGTTCTGGGTGTGCGACGTCGCTCGCAACGCAGGGCGCACTAATGAACTTGCCGTGCTTGCGCGCGATGCGGCGGAAGCCTGCAGTGAGGGAGACGCTACATTCGCCCGCCTCCTTCGCGCGGCGAAGTTTCTCGAGGAGTGCCGCGACGTCGCCTTTGCGCGCGAAGTACTCGCCCGTGCGGCGCCTCTGGCCGCAACCCGCACGGAACGCGAGGACCTCTCGTTCGCGATGCTTCGCATTGACTTGGCGAACGATGGCGCAAGCCCCGCGCGGCTTGAGGAACTGCGCCGCATAGCCTCTGGCGCCGTGATGAACGACAACCGCCGTGCCGCAGCGCGGCTTCTGAAAGCCTATGAACGCTGAATCGACAGTAAAAATCATCCTCTCGCTCGCTGCCGCGATGTGCATCGCGCACAGCGTATGCGCCAATCCCATCGTCTGGCTGCACGGCTGGAATTCAGACGGATCGCTCTGGGACGACTTGCAGTCTCGCATGGTCAAGAGCGCGGGCGCGTCGTCCGCCGACTTTCTAACGCTCAGCTACTACGGCGGGGAGCTCGGCTTCTCCACCGACACGCCGATAGAGGAGGTCGCGGCGGCCGTCGCGCGCAGAATACAGGACTTCCACGACGCCTGCGGCGAACGCGTCGACGTTGTGTGCCATTCGATGGGCGGACTCGTTTTCCGTTCGCTGATCGCGCAGGAGTGCCTTGCAGATCCGTCGGTCGTGCGCCGGTACGTCACGCTCGGCACGCCGCACTACGGGCAGAACGCAGACGCCTCCTACCAGGCGCAGCAGATGAAGTACGGCTCCATCTTCCTCTGGAGGCTGGGCGAGGCGTGGCACTTCAATGGCCTGGCCTGGCCTGCGGCCGACACGCTGTGCATCGCTGGCATCACCGACATGCACGTTGGCGGCGATTCGGTGAACGGATCGTACTGGGACGGGCTTGTGCACGCCTGGTCGGCCGCGCTTGGCGGCGACGTGCCCACCCGCTACGTCTATCGCAGCCACTCCAGCGCGCTCAACGTCTGGCCATACGCTAAGGCGGAAGGGCTATGCTCGGTTCCGGATGGATCAAAGGACGCCGTGTACTGCCTTATACGAGATTTTCTCATGGAGGGAAGTGTTCCGGAAGAGCTTGCGCCGACGTACGGCGGTGATGATGACAGCGACGATCTGCCAGGCTGGGTGAAGAAGGAGAATAAGCTATGGTCGGTCTTCATGCAGGTGTTGTCTGCTGCGGACTGCACGCCGTTCTCGTACACGCAGGCGGGCTACCTCTACCGCTACCAGGTTGACGGAAAGACGCCGGAAGACAACTACAAGGAATATGGCGAGGACGGTGTCACTTCCGGCTACGCCGAGGGCATCGTACAGGTGTTCGGCAACCTCCCGACGGGCGGCGTGCACAGAGTGGCCTTCGAGCGGCCGGACGGCACGAAGTTCGACGTTCCGCAGGCAATAGAGCCGGAACCAGGCAGCTGCCGGTTCATCCGCGTGTACGACGGCGCGGAGCCGACGATCAAGACGAGGGATGCGGACGGTCCGGTGGACGTGCCGCTCTCATGGCTCGCGTCGAACGGGCTGGTGGCGGACGTCAACTGCCTGATCGCCTGCACGAATGCGCTGGTCGGCGAAGGCGTGAACGGCTATACCGGCGCTGCGTGCTGGCGCTACGCTCTGGATCCGCTTGACGCGGCGGCGCGCGCATGGATTCCCGCCCTTGGCATCGTGCTGACGGGCGACAAAGTCTTTCTTGAATTCGACGAGGCCGAAAACGCAGCGCGCGTGCACGTGCAGAGTTCCGCCACGCCAAACGGACCGTTTGCCGATGTGGACGATGCTGGCCTCACGCGCTCTGCGGGCGAGTTGTCGCTGCCTGCCGAACAATCTGCAACATCAGAGTTCTTCCGCCTATACCGAAGATGATGCGCCCGAAAAGTAGTGTGTTCCGCTGGTTCTGTACAAAAGTCACAAAATTCTCAAAGTTTTTGCGCTTGTGCCAGATGTGCTGATGTGATAGAATCAAAATTATATTGAACTTATGAGCGAGAGGAAAGTGAGCATGAAGCGATTCCAACATCTATCTGCTGCAGTTGCAGTTGCGACTGCGCTTGCCGCGTCGTTGGCGATTACGGCTGCGGCGGACAATCCGCGCCTGCGCGTGATGCCGCTGGGCGATTCGATCACGGAAGGCGCGGGCAGCGCGCAGGGCGGCGGCTATCGCACGCCTCTCTACACGATGCTGAAGAATCTCGGCTACAACGTCGATCTCGTGGGCGCGTACACGGCGAATCCCTCGAGCATTCTAACTGAAGCGGGTGAGATACACCACGAAGGCCACAGTGGCTGGCGCATCAGCCATCCGTCTGTGGGACTCTACGAGCATCTTTTCGACTGGGCCAGGTCGTTCGAGACGCCGAACGTCATCCTTGTGCATGTGGGAACGAACGACACGAACGACAACGACTATGAGCACGCGATTGACCGCCTCGACCTGCTGGTGGACCGTCTTGTCGAATGCCACCCCGACGCGTACATCATAGTCACGACGCTCCTTGAGCGCGAGCCTGCCAGCCTCAACGACAAGATCCACCAGTACTTCAACCCGTTCGTCGAGGAGCGCGTGGCGTCGCAGGTGGCGAAGGGCCATACCCGCGTGCGGTTTCTCGACATGAACAAGGTGGTGCCGCTGTCCAACATGCCCGACAAGCTCCACCCGAACGACACGGGATACGCGCAGATGGCGGAGGCCTGGACGGCGGCGATCCAGGCGATATTCCCCGATCCTTCCCAGATCGACACGCCTTCGCCGGCGTTCCTGAGCGTGACGGGCACGACTGGACGCAAGACGCTCACGGCGTACTTCAACGAGACGGTGGAGAAGACGAGCGCGGAGACGCTGGCGAACTACGCGTTCTCGGGCGGGACGATCGTCTCTGCCGAGCTTTCGGGCGATGGCCGCACGCTTCTGCTCACGCTCGACGCTCCGCTCGAGGAGGGCGGCAGCTTCACGCTCTCGGCCAACAACGTGCTCAGCGCCGACGGCCGCGCGTCGAGCGCGACGTCGAAGGCGTTCTCCGCGGCATTGGTCCAGGGCGCAAGCCGAAACGTCCCGAGCGAGGAATTTGGCCTCTACGAGAAGGTCTATGCGATGAACCTACCGTCGCGCAACGCGGTGTTCCAGAACGAGCACGTGACCTACGACGAAGACTACCACTTCACCACGCCTAAGTTCACGCGCGTCGCCTACTACCTCGAGCTGCGCAGGCCCGGCGAGAACCTTGAATACATCTGGGTCTCCATGGACGCGTTCACGGACGACGTTCTGAAGATCGGCATTCCCACCGTCGCCTCTGGCGCGCAGTTCCAGCAGTACGTGACGAACCTTAAGATATACTCCAACTCTCCGAACGTCGAGCCCGGAACGCGCGAGCAGGGCAACATCGAATTCTGGCCGTCGAACTACGAAGGCACGAACTCCGCGAACATCCCCGGCGCCGATGGCGGCAAGTTCGACTTCGGCGACCGTCCCACCGCCGGCAACTACGGCTCCATGCAGGTGCACGACTACACGCGCGGCAAGACGCTCTTCGCCTACAACCGCTGGGGCGGCGGCGGAAGCAACAACCAGCAGGGCATCGGCATCGGCAGCTACACGGGCACGAACGGCAACCCGGACTGGACGCACGTGGAGAACTCAGAAGGCTACGACATCCGCCGTCTTGAAGTCTATGTGATGCCCGACGCCGCCGACCTCACGCCGCCGCAGGTCGTGAGCGCCGAGCTGGGGCTTGGACGGCGCACGGTGACGGTGACGTTCGACGAGCCTGTTTCCGAGCAGGGTCTTGGCACGGCCTTCGCGGTTGGCGACTATGGCGTCGCCTCGGTGCGCAGGCTTCCGCGCACGCGCACCGACAAGCAGGCGACGCGCGTCTATCTCACGCTTTCGCGCGCCGTGCCTGAGACCGACACGGACGTGGCGCTCACGCTGGGCGGCGTGCGCGACACCTCTCCGAACGCGAACGCAGTGCCGGCCGGCACCACCGCGCCGATCACGCAGGGCGGCGCGGGCCTTCCTAGCGAGACGCGCATCGTCTCGCCCGCGCTCACTGCCGGATACAAGCTGCTGTACACTGTGGACGTTCCGG
>JAFUDL010000031.1 GCA_017459225.1 Kiritimatiellia bacterium | reverse complement strand
GCAAGCAGGACGCGCTCTACACCGTCAACGAGTATGGTCCGGCCATTGGGCCGTTCGACCGCGTGGCGTACTACTACGAGCTCGACAAGGCGAACAGCGGCTCGGCTTATGTGTGGGTGTCGATGGACGCCTGGAGCCAGGATGCGCGCCAGCTGGGCGTGCCGTCGGCAAAGCAGTCCATCATGCCTGGCGGGTTCTTCGTGCACAACCTCGAGGTGGAGTCGAACGGCGGCGCGGTGCAGACGCGCGGCGCTGACGGCTTTGTGGAATTCTGGCCGAACAACTACAACAACGCCAAGCAGACTTACGTTCCAGGACAGGACGCGAGCTGCTTCAACATGGGCGACAGGCTCGAAACCGGTGGCGATTACGGATGCATGCAGGTTCACAACGTGACTGCTGCGTCAACGGTGTTTGCAATCAACCACTTCGGTGGAAACGGCTTCATGATCGCTACTGGCATAGGCCCCTCGCAGAAGGCGAACAACGCCAACTCGACCGACTGGACGTTCCGCGAGAACGCGGGCGACTACGTGGCGCGCCGCCTCCATGTGCTGGTGCGGCCCTGCCCGGCGCTCTCGCCCGACGACGCGTCGCTCGACGTGCCGGCCGACGTGACGACGCTCGTCGAGGATGCGGCGGAGTACAAGCTGCTGTACAAGATCGACGTGCCGGCCAGCGCATCCTTCGGCGACGCGACGAGGCGCGCTGCCTGCTACGCGGTTGACAATCGCACAAAGCTGCCGGAGAACGCCGCGCGCGTGGCGTACCTGCTGCGGCTGACGGACGGCAACGGCGTGCGCTGGGCGTGGACGGCGTTTGACATGCCGTGCGCGGGCTTCACTCTTCTCGACGTGCCGATGAACAGCACGCTGCAGCGCAAGGTGTCCAACCTCGACGTCTTCTCGAACGTGGAAGGCATCGTGACGGGCCGTGGCATCGCCACTGGATGCATCGAGTTCGGATCCGGCAACTATTCGCAGGGCACGGTCCTCGGCGTGGGCGATGGCTCGATCTTCGACTGCGACGACACTCTCACCGCCGGCACGGGCCATGGCACGATGCAGGTGCACAACTACGCGGAGCGGCAGACCGTATGGTCCATGAACCACTTCAACAACAACAGCGTGCCAGGCCTCTTCATCGGCAACGACGCGTCGAGGTCAGACGCGCCGGACGGCACGTTCACTTACAACGCCGCGAACTTCACGTCCCGCGAGCTGTTCGTGATGGTGAAGTATGACGACACGTCCGCCCCCGCCGAGGTGGTCGACCGCGTGCCGGACGCGGCCAACTACCAGCTTCTCTACAAGATCGACATTCCCGCGAACGCCTCCTTCCAGGACGCGGCATCGCGTGCGGCGTGCTATCTCGTGGACAACAGCGGCCGCCTCAGTCCTCGCCCTGTGCGCGTGGCGTACATGATGGACCTTGACGGGCAGTGGGTGTGGACGTCGTTCAAGTCGCTCGCACGCACGCTAGGCTATCTGGGCGTGCCCTACAACGCCATAGTCCAAGGCAAGGTGGAGGATATGGACGTCTTCTCCAATGTGGACGGCATCGCCACCGGCACGCATCTGGAGACGGGCTGCATCGAGTTCTGTGCCGGCAACTATGCGCAGGGCACGGCCCTTGGCGTTGGCAGCGGCTCGCTCTTCGACTGCGACGACACGCTCCAGGCAGGCCCTGGAGGCCATGGGTCGATGCAGGTGCACAACTGGCAGGCCAACCAGACCCTCTGGGCCGTGAACAACTTCAACAACAACAAGACGCCGGGCATCGGCATCGGCAACGACCCTGAGCGGAAGAGCAACGCTACGGACTGGACGTTCCAGACGAACGCCGGCAACTACACGAAGCGCACGCTCTACGTGCTCGTGAACTACGACGGAGTCGCCGACAGCTACGACGAGAACGCCGCCGCGGGCTCCGCGCCGATCAACCAGGTGGTTGCGGCCAAGGACGGTTCGTCGCTCGCCGTATGCTTCCGCAGCGCGCCCGCGTCGGCGCATACCGTGAAGGAGAACTTCTCCATCGACGGCGCGGAGATCGTATCTGTAGCGAACTCCGCGTACGACGAGCGCGACGTGATACTCTCGTTTGCGTCGCCGCTTGCCGCCGGAGGGTCGTACACGCTGGTGTACACATGCGGCGGCGAGAGGCAGGAGCGCGCGTTCACCGTAGGCGGCACGGCTTCGGCGGCGCTTGCGAACGTGCCGGAGGCAGCGGAGTACGCGCTCGTGTACCAGTATGCGATACCTGCGACGGTCTCTGCCAGCTATGGCTTCGCGTACGCGGTGGACGAGTCGCGCTTTGGTCCGATGGCCTTCGACCGCGTGGCGTACCTGATGGAGCTCACAGACGGCGCGGGCAAGGCCCAGTGGGCCTGGGCGTCGATGGATGCTTTCACTGGCGACCTCTCGCTTATCGCGATTCCCACGCCGTGGCGCCCTGGATCGACTTTCCAGTGCTACGTCGAGAACCTGTTCGTCGCGGGCGGATCCTCGACTGGCGCAAGCCCGGTGGAGACGGGATCGTTCGCGCAGGGCAACATAGAGTTCTGGCCTAACAGCTACACTACGGCGAATGCGGTTGGGATTCCAGGCGCAGATGGCGCAAGTTACGACTTCGGCGACCAGATCACCAGCG
>JAFUDL010000325.1 GCA_017459225.1 Kiritimatiellia bacterium | reverse complement strand
GGGATCTCTTTCCCGTCCCGGACCGCGGTGTGAGACAGGAGATACTCCTGCCTGCGATGGAATCCGTCCATACCGGTAATGGCAACAGGTGTTACTCCCGGAGTGTTCACAGACAGTTATCTCAGAAATTCGGCCAGGGTGCTCTTCCCGGCGCCGGGCGGTGAGGCGAGAAAGTCCAGGATCCTTCTGCCCAGCCCGCTCTGCAGTTTCGTCAGATGCTTTAAAAGCGGGAGGAAGATCTCTTCAATATTCTCCTCACTGAATCCTGCCGTGACCGGCAGGCCGTTGATCTCAATTTGAAACGCCATTTCGCAGATCTCCTTTCAGAGAAATCTTCCGGTGATACTGGCCGGATCTGCCGCTATTTCTTCCGGAGTGCCGCGGGCGATGATCCTGCCGCCCTCTTCTCCGCCTCGCCGACGACCGACCTGACGCGCCCCTCCTTGAACATTCGCTTCCACCTGCTGAAGCACTGCGCCCATTCATCGGAACCCTCCTTGTGTCCGAGCAGCTTCATGATCTCCTTGAGGTGTTCCAGGGCGTGGAAGATGTCCAGTATCATGACCGCGAACGGGAAGTCGTTGTCATGCACGGACTTGGTCCAGTTCCCTCCGTCGGAGAGGAACACCGTCACCTCCGGCGCCAGCGGGAAGCGCCTGTCGAACTCGCGCCTCGCCATCTTCCCGAACGGCTCCCACCGCTCCGTCGTGGCGACGTAGGTCGTGGAGTCCCTGTCCCGCCACGGCTTGCCTTTCCTCATCGAGCCCGTGAAGAAGGCCGCGAGCTTGACCTCGCGCGTCTTGGCCGGCTTGCCGTCCTTCCCCTTGACGCCCTCGAGGTGCCTCTTGAACATGGAGATGCCCGTGCCGTCGACGAGGACGTAGGCGAGGCGGCATCTGCTCTCCTGCCTGAGGCTCTCGCACAGCCGGTGGAACTTCGCCGCGTCGTCGGAGCTGTCACGCACGATCTCGCTCATCGCGTCCGGCGAGATGCGGAAGCCGTGCGCCTTCTCGAACTCCTGGGCGGCCTCCTCGTAGGTGTGTATCGCCGCGAGGCGCAGGACCTCCGAGACGACGGCGGGCGTGTACCGCCTCAGCAGGCCCATCCGCTCGTCCCAGGGGTAGTGGCCGTGCTTCGCTCCGTCCGCGTCCTTCTTGTGGAAGTAGGCCCTTGGCACGGGACCGACCGGTCCGAAGAGCGAGACGACCTCCTTCCCGTGGATCCCGCCGTGACGCTCTCCGCTTTCGCGCTCGTACGTGTCGCGCGTGGACGCCTCGGACGTGACGAGGGCCTCGTAAAGCTCGCGGCACATGCCCTGTGCCGCCGCGTTGAGCCCGTGCTCCAGCTGGCTCGTGCACCCGATGCCGTCCCGCGCGATGCTGTCCGCCGCGCGTTCCGCCAGCGCGGTCAGCGAGGCCGCGCCCTTGAACGCGATCTCCGCGAGCTTTTTTTTAGAGGAGGGGCGGACGAGAGCATGTCCCGCGCCGTCGCCTCGGTGAGTTCGGCGGTCAGTTCGCGCAGCCTGCGCCCGTTCTCGACGGCGGCTTCGAAGTCGGGGAGCCTCTCCTTCGGGATGTGGATCGTGTGGTTCCTGCCGTCGGCCCAGTACTGGAGCTTGTGGTAGGTGATGGTCTTGCCGCTGCTCGTGGTGACGGCGTAGCTGCTTATGGAACCCTGCACGGAGTCGGGGAGGTTGGCGATGCTCGCGAGGATTTCGGCCCTCGTGCGGCCGTCGGATGGTTGTGTCTTTTTCATGTTAGATATTATACCATCTAACATGCGTGCTGACAAGGGGTTTTCTGAAAGTTTTGCATAAATTCAGCGGGCCACCCTGCGTCTTGTACTCTTGTACATTATGCTGGAAGGTGATATAATGCAGACAAGTCTATGTGTCTATGTTTCCTCGCAGCCTGGAAAGTGACATGTGGCGTGGTGTCTGCAAACGGAGAAACTAGAATGAAAAAGAGGTAGGGTTCCGCATTGGCGCTTATGGCGCTTTGCGCATTTTCCGCTTCTGCGCTTGATACGGCGCAGTTTTCCAAGACGTGCACTATAACGCTTGCAGGCTACACGGGATCAACCACCCTCGCCGACTTCCCGGTGCTGGTGAGGCTCTCAAGCGCGATAGAGGGATTCAGCTATGCCGACGTGATGCAGGGCGGCGCGGACATCTGCTTCACCGATTCCAGCGGCAACCAGCTTGCGCACGAGATCGACACGTGGAACGACGCCGGAGAGTCGCTTGTTTGGGTGAAGGTGCCGTCGCTCTCCGGAACCACAACGCAGATACGTCTCTACTACGGTTCCGGAACGGCAACCGCAAACACGCCCGCCGCCGTGTGGACCAAATACGCTACGGTGGTGCATGGTGGCGCATCTCCCTTCGACTCCTCGCCGAACGCCCGCGCCGTCACTGTGGGACCCAACACGATCGCGATCGCGGACGGCCGTCTGGGCGCGGCCAACTTCATCACGAACCGCGTCACCGATACAGCCGGCATCTTCGTGGCGAACCCGCAGACCGTCATGACTGATTCCACGCGCTTCACAATCAGCGCATGGCTCACCGAGGAGAAGTCCGGCCAGACGCACATCCTCTTCGGCAGCATGAACGCCTGGAACACGGTGGGCTTCCTCATCCTCAACGAGGGCGGACGCGAGCTCTCGTTCACGTCGAGAGGCGCGAGCGGCGATGGCAGCGGCCACAAGAGAGCCGGCTGGACGTGGACGCCCGGCGAGTGGAGGCACGTGGCCGTCACTTACGACAGCACCACCGGCACCAGCTACTACAACGGTGCGCAGCACTTCACCGCAACGATCCCCGCAGTGGGCAATCCCAATAATCAATTCGGCTTTGGAAACTACGGCAAAGACACCCATGGCGACCATCTCTTCGGCAAGCTTGACGAATGCCGCGTCTTCAACGGCGCCGCCACGGCGGACTGGGTCAAGGCGGAATACGACAGCGTGGACAATCCCTCCTTCGCCGTATTCGGGGCCGTGCGAAGCACCGCCGACGTGCAGCCGACCGTTGTTAAGATAGGCGCCATTTCACAGACGTCCGAGTCAGTGCATGTGGCTGGACTTCTCGAGGCGATGGGAGACGGGGTGACGAGCGTGACCGTGTCTCTCTGCTGGGGCCTCACCTCGGCGCTAGAGGGCGCACCCGTAGTTGTGGGAACCTACACGGGGCTTTCGCAGCTTGGCGGCGACCTCACGGGCCTTGCGACGGGAGCGCGCTACTATGTCGCCTTCAAGGCGGTGAACTCGCTTGGCGCAACGGCATGGTCCGAAACGACCGTCTTCTACTTCGGCGCGGAGCAGCTGTGGCGTCCGCAGACCGAATCCGACACCTGGGCCTCCGCGGCATGGCAGCTTGCGAACGGCGCGTTTGCGGGCGGCGAGATAATGACGTTCATACCCGGCGCCTCGGCTCGTTTCGACGGGGCGGAGACCGCGCACCCCGCCGTGGTGGCTGTGCCGGCGGAGGTCGCCGCTGCGAAGGTGACGGTGGCTGGCTCGCGCGACTACACGTTCGCCGGCGAGGCCATCGACGCGCCGCTTGTGGCGAAGATGGGATCGGGCACGCTCACCCTGGCCGGCAAGGGATTCAAGGATCCCGACGAGATGGTGATCTCTGGCGGCACGGTGCGCCTCGATCCGCTGTGCGACCGCTATGTGCTCGGCACGCGTGCGACGCCGGTGAGGATCAGCGGCGGTTCGCTAGACATTTGCTCCACCAACTACAACGACCACAACGTGTCGTCGCACGCGAAGCGCTTCATCGTGAAGGGAACGGGCGACGGCGAGGGAGTAGGCGTTATATACAACAGCGGCGAGGCGAACGCCGCCGCGGCGCTGCACCCGATAGAGCTTGAGGGGGATACGCTCATCGGTGCGCCGTTCAGCAGGCGCATGGATCTGCGTCCGCTCACCGGCAGCCCCAACGGAGGCCGCCCGCGCATCACCGGCCCGGCCGACGCCACGTTC
>JAFUDL010000030.1 GCA_017459225.1 Kiritimatiellia bacterium | reverse complement strand
ATCGTCTAGAGCCTGTACCTGTACTGTATTCTGGCAATTGGATGAGCGTGCGTGAGCTGGCGCTTATGGCCGGATTGCCCCAGAAGGAGGTCATAGGCCTGCGCCTCAAGGAAGAAGTGGAATTTGGCTTGAATGTGCCTGATGCAAAGGACAAAGACGGCCGTCCAATTACCCTAAAGGACGAAGACCAGATTTTGCTCGGCTCGTTGGTGAAAAGCGGAAACCTCTGCGATGGTTGCATGGTCAAGCTCGCCAAGGACCAGCTGGATCGGCATGTGTTCGTTGCAGGCGTGACAGGCAGCGGAAAGACCACCACTTGCCAGACTTTGCTTCTGTCTAGTGGTTGGCCATTTCTAGTGATTGAACCGGCAAAAACCGAATATCGTGGTCTTCGTATGGCGAGCGACAAGGAGGCGATTCGCAAGCAATGCGAAGACATGCTTGTGTTCACGCTCGGCGATGATACTGAAGCGCCTTTCCGTCTGAATCCGTTCGAGCTGATTCCCGGCGAGAGCGTCACTTCCCGCGTCGACATGCTCATGGCTAGCATCACGGCTGCGTTCGATATGGAGGCCGCCATCCCGCAGCTCATCGAACGCGCCATCTACGCCTGCTACGAGGAGTATGGCTGGAGCCTAGACACGAACGAGAACGCCGACTATGAAGACCCATTTGCAGACGGTGTCTTCGCGTTTCCCACGCTGAGCGATGTTCTGAAGAAGACAGAGGCCGTGGTTGACGAACAAGGTTTCGATGACCGTCTCAAGAAGGACTACATCGGCTCCATAAAGGCGCGCCTACAGGGGCTGACCCTAGGCGCGAAGGGTTTCATGCTCGACACGCCGCGATCCGTTGATTTTCTCAAGTTGCTCGATCGCAAGGTGGTGCTGGAACTTGAGGAGATACCCAACGCCGCCCAAAAGTCGCTCATCATCGGCTTCGTGCTCACTAATCTTCTTCAGGCTGTAAAATACAAGTTCAAGCAAAGCGGGAAGGTTAACCATATCACGCTCATCGAGGAAGCGCATCGTCTTCTATCCAAGCCGGAACCGGGAGGTAGCCCGTCCCAGAAACAGGCGGCCGAGACCTTCGCCGACATGCTGGCCGAAATCCGCAAGTACGGCGAATCGCTGGTTATTGCCGACCAGATTCCCGGCAAGCTCACGCCAGAGGTGATGAAGAACACGAACACGAAGATCATCCACCGCCTCTTCGCGCAGGACGACAAGGAAGCCGTTGGGCATACCATGGGCCTTGAAGAGGAGCAGGCGAACTTCCTGTCCAACCTCCAGATCGGACGCGCCGTCGTCTTCAATGGCAACTGGCCGAAGGCCATCCAAGTGCAGATCACGCAGACGTACCGCACAGACACCATGCCCGACCAGAAGGAGGTCGAGAGCATCCGCAAGGCCGCGCTGGAGTTTTACGCCAGCGACTGGAAGCGCGGCGTGTTCGCTTGCTCTAATCTTTTGAAGAGCAGGCCCGACGTGGCTGCATTGGAGCAGTCGGCAAGGCGATTGCGTGAATTGGTTCAGGTTTTCCGTCACGTCGGCAATATTTATGCAAGGGAAACCAGCTCGCTGGTGGTTCAGGAGCTGTGCAATAAGTTTGGAATTGACACGGTCGCCGTTGTCCTTTCCGATGAAAGCGCCGCTGCGGAACTTGTTGCTGTGCGGAACAAAGACGTAAAACTGGAGACGTTGAAGTTCCCGGCGATTTCCAAGTTGGCGAAGAAGTTTGACTGTGCGACGGTCTGGGCGGTTCTCTCCAGACGCGAGTACGGGAGAAATCTGGCGGCCGTTCTGGCGCCGAAATGGGAGGCTTTTATCAATGAGATGTCTGATTACGACTTGAAATCCGGGGATGTCAATTGGACGGCGAAAGTACGCGCCTTGCGGAAGGAATTGATGTGATTCTGCCATGTCGGCAAAACAGTTAGACAAAAAAGGAGAAAAGAAATGGGATTCTTCGGTGATCTTTGGGATGGCCTCTGCGATGTCTGCAAGACAGTTGTCAGTGTGATTTCTGACACGCTGAAAAATTCGGTGCTGCTCCAGAAGTTGCTGCCCATCCTGTCAGTGGTAATTCCTCCGCCTTTTGACGCAATTGCCGTCGTGGCCATTATGGCGATATCGAGCGCGATGGGCGTGGAAGAGAAGCCGGACCAACTGGGTTGGCAGATGACCGAGGCGGACATGAAACCCGAGGATTTTGGATCGTTCAAGGAATACAAGGAATACCTCGACCGCGAATATCCATTTGACCAGGAGAGGTATGACTATCTTTCCGACGAGCAGAAGATGGCATGCCGCTATGTTGGCATGGCTGGGACTATGCAGGAACTCAAGGAGTCTAAGGGATTTGAGCTGACGCCCGAATCTCTGGGCATTATCGCACGTGGTGCGGCAAGTTTGAATTGGAGCAATGAACAGATAGGCGCGTTCGCCAAGGGGCTCGCGCTGTCACTTTCCAATTCAGGCGCAGCCTCGCTTTCCGATGTCAAAGCGCTTGCCCATGGCGAACTTGACTCTGGCAAATTTGATTCTGTTGCGAGTGCCATTGCCGCTGGCGCAAAGGAGGCGGGCGTCAAGCAGTCCAGCAATGACATCATCGCCTCCTTGCAGGAGAACGTGTGAACTGCAATTAGTGTTGCATGTGGTAGGGCCACGCGTTTCGCGTGACTGCTTTTCGTTGTAATTGCCATTGTTTTCTGAGCATTTAAAAACGAGGTTGCCATGTCGCTTTTGAACAAGATGAAGAAGAAGACCGATGAACGCAGAGTCCGTTCGAATCATCCGATTCTCAAGATGAATCTCGACCGAGAGGTCCGCGACGCCTATTTCGAAGGCATGATTTTCGCCACAGTGGCGGATGACGAGACGGTGGACGATGCGGAGCGGGCGTATCTCGAAAAGGTTGCCATTTCCCTCGGTATCCCTGAAGAGGAAGTTGGCGAGCGGATCAAATCGTTTGCAGATGCCGATTCCGACGGCAAGATCGCACTTGGCGAGGAGCTTGCAGATGCGCTAAAGGGCAGCGGCGTCGCCGACGTTCTCCTATGCGAATTTTCGCTTGTATGGGCGGCGAACAACCACGAGGCGACTGATCTTGACGATTTCAGAAAACAGTTCGCCGAATGGATGGAGGCTTCCTATGACGAGAAGTTTTTCGCCCTCTTCGACGAAGTCTCCGCCAAGGTCAAGGAAGATGCCACGGTCGTCTATGCTTTGCGCGATTATCTGGACGATGACGTGATTCGCTATCTTTTCGCGGACGTCTTTGAGATCGAGAAGATATTCGCCCAAAAGCGCGAGGAGGAGGATCGTGCCGTTCCGCCGCATCCGCTTAAAGCCATTCTTGACGATGCGCAAAAGGCGCGTTATCTGAATATGATTTGCGCAGCCGTCAACGAGACAAGCGACAATGCGCCCACAAAGCTTCAGCAGAAGGGACTGCGTCATCTTGCGATTGCCCTTGGAGTGAAGGATGCCGATGCGGCGACCGAAGAAAAGGAGATCGCCCTTTCGCTGGATTCAGCCATGCGTTCGCTGGCGTTCTTCCGCTACTGCGACACGGCACGGCTTTT
>JAFUDL010000324.1 GCA_017459225.1 Kiritimatiellia bacterium | reverse complement strand
CTGACGGGTGTAACGGACGAGCGTCCGCTTGAGGAGGATGTCGCCCACCGCAACGACTGGAACTACTACAACTACTTCTTCCGCGAGAACGGCTCGACGAAGGTCGGGGCGAACACGCTTGGCAGCTGGGGAGCGGGCAAATGCGTGTTCCAGCGCGCCAGCAAGCTGAAGTGCTCGTTCACATATTCCGTCCGCGACAACTACGAGCCGCGCTCATTCGTCGTTGGCAAGGCTACGCTGAAGTTCCACACGGACGCCGAGTACGTCACTTGGGCGCCGGACGGATGGTTTGGATGCAAGGTCGAGCAGTCCGACCCGCGCAAGATGCAGAAAACGCCGATAACCGATGCGGAGTTCATTTCAACCTTCAGGGAGGACTTCAACATAGAGCGGCAAAACGAGCCGGGGACGTCGATTGCGATTCCGTTCATAAACCTTTCGGAGAACGCCGAAAACGAAGGCGCGGAGTTCAATCAGCGCAACCTTGTCCGCGCCGTGCTGCGGAACTTCCTTGTCGCCATCCACGAGGGGAAGTTGAAGGTTGTCGTGCAGGTGGGGAAGAGTGGAACGGAAACCGTGATAGACAAGTCCAATGTTGCGGAATACGCAGATTTCCTGCCGTCTCCCGGCGACAGGGACGCTCTCGTCACGACGTTGCACCACGAACTTATCCTCTCGACGCAGAATCCGTCTTTCCCCGAAGCGCAGAAATTCCAGCTGACGTCGCCGGGGGAGAACCCGTCATGGAGCAGGTCTATGTTTACCGAAGACCAGCTCAAGGCTATTCGCAAGTTCCTCCACGAAAAGAAGGCGTGCGAGATTGCTATCCCCGTCCCCGTTAGGGCGAAGGCTCCAGACGGCAAGGTGACGGTAGGGAGCGCGATGTTCAAGGTTCTCCTGAAGCGGCATGAACTGCCCAAGGCGCTGCCGCCCGTGTTCTACCGGGTCGGGCTGCTGATCGACTCGGTCGCGACCGCCAACCTCAACAACTACATCGCCGCCGTGCTGATCGACCGCGACAAACTCGCCGATCTGCTGGTCGCGGCGGAACCGCCAAGCCACAGCAAATGGAACTACGACACCGACAGGGTCGCCAAGGAGTACGACAAGCCCAGATCGCACATACGCTTCGTTTCCTACGCCGTGCGCGAAATCCTGAACGCGATCGCATCGTTCGACCAGAGCGTGAACTACGACCCGTTGAGCGACGTGTTCGGCATCAAGAAGCAGAAGCCCGGCGACGGAAACAACAACGCCAGCAAGCCCGACGAGAAAAAGAAAGGCGAAGAGGCCGGCGAGGAGGACCAGACGCAGAGCGAGAAGCTGCGCATCGTGGCGATTACGGAGATTAACGGCGCGGCGAAAGGCATAAAGGCGAAATCCGGCGAGGGTCTTGAAAAGGTGGCGGACGACAAGTTCCCGTTCACGGCGAAGTTCTCCGTCGGATACGATACGTTCAGGGGACTGGACTGGTCGCCAAACGACTTCGACCTCGGCAAGGGAACTGGAGGCGTGGCAATCGAGAAAACGGAGGGGACGGTCGATTTCGCCGCAACAGGTAATCAAGTGGTTCTCACGATAAAGGACAAGACGCCGTTCTGCGTCACGATCACCGGGTTCGATCCAAACCGCGATGTAACCGCCGCAAAACTGAGATACGAATACAGGAAGGAGGCAGAGGATGGCGTTTCGGTTTAATTTCACGGGGCGAAAGCGCGTTCTTGAGGCCGAGGCGAAAGTCCACGTCGTAAAGGACGCAAAGCCTCTAAAGGTCGTCCTGGAGCAAACCTTTTCTGGCAAGAGCATATACAGCCCCGACGACATTGTGATGCTTGAGGCCATCAGGCGCACAAAGCTCCGCCGCTTCCCGCTTGGCACGGTCGGAAGCCTTCAGCATGAAACCATTGCGGAGTTCCCGGACTTCGCCGACGGCAAGGAGGTGTACTACCGGCTGAGGATTGTCGATCCGGCTACCCATGTCCTCAAAGGCCTCGCCAAGACGCTGAAGGACGCCGACAAGGAACAGAAGCCGTCCGACATGGACCCTCTGCTTCCCGTCGCTCTGTCGCAGGACGACGACAACATGGGCAGCAGGTTCTGGAAAGTCAGGCTCGAACAGCACAGCGACCCAGTTCTTGTGATATCCATCAAGAAGTTCAACAGCTACGAGCCTGTCAAGTCGGCCGAGTTCAAGGCGCTCGTCCTGCCGGAGGTCTTGAGGCAGGTGCTGACTTACGCCTTCATACTTTCCGCCCACTCTGGCGGTTTCCCCGAATGGGCGGAGAAGTGGCGCACGTTCGTGGGCATAAACCTCGGGGTCGTCGGCTGTCCGTCGTCGGCGCCCGACAATGTGGACGAGTCGTACATCACGGATACATCGGAATGGATAGACGATGCGGTCCGCGCTTTCGCAGACCATTTCAATCTGTCCGCCGTGACGATCAAGAACCTCACGAACTCGGAGGACGGCAATGAGTGAAATCGTAAAAGTCCGCAGTTTCAACAAGGCGGGAATCGATGCCGTCCGCCAGCTCCTCGGCAAGATACGCGCCGACAACGACCTCCACTCCGATGACGCCAAGGCGCTGCTGTCCAACCCGCTCCTGACGGAAGATGTGAAGAACGCCCCGGAAATCGACCTTGACCGCCAGTTCGCTGCCAAGATGGACATGATCGGGTACTTCACTCCGATTTTCGACGACGCCTTCATGTCGAAGCACCAGAAGGATTCCGGGGTGTGGACGTGGCTGGCTGTCGCCTACTACAAGCAGTTCCTCAAGAGCAAGAACAACATACTGAAAGTGGCGACTGACTGCTGCTGGATATTCGACCCCGACGAATACCGTTTTTCAAGGCGTCATTTCGTCGCCGGCACGATGTATCTCCACCGCGATTTCGGGCACGCCGTAACCGACGGACTTGAGATGTTCTTCGCGGGCGAACCATACGCTTTCGGCGGTCTGCTGGACGCCATTACCTACAAGGAAGAGTTCGCCCGCATTCCGGCCATGCTCCAGACGGCGGTCTGGCTTTACTACAAGCCCGATTCCGTCAAGAAGGTCAAGCCAGGGGCGGCGACGCAGGACAAGCCCGGAACGGTCAGGGAACTTGCTCGGATGGCCGACCAGTTCGCCATGACATACGATATATTCAATGCGGAAGATGCAGGGAAACTGTGGAAACTCCTCCCTGCCCAGTTCGACAAGTTCAAGGGAGATGCCGAGCATTAAGAGTTGAGATGGCAGAAGAGAAGATTTCATACAGAATAGTCAAAGGCGACATTGTCCGCCGGATTCAGGTCAAGGGACGGGGCGTCAAGACGTCGAAGCTGCCAATCCCGGAGTGGGTTGACAGGACGCAGCCTGCCGTCAACATCTACGACCTTGCGTGGCTTGCATCCAAGGAGCGGCCAAGGGTAAGGGCGTCCGCGCAGGAAATCCGCGCCGTCGATCTGTTCTGCGGGTGCGGGGGCCTGACGCTCGGAATCCGCGAAGCCGCCCGTGGCCTCGGGTGTGCGTTTCGCTCCGTGTTCGCGTCCGACATCAACAAGGAGGCGCTGAACATCTACGCCAAGAACTTTCAGCCGGACCTGATAGACAACAGCCCGATAGAGAAAAGCATAAACGGCGAACTCGGCGCAGAACTGACGGCGGAGGAGCGTGTCTTCTGCGACAAGGTGGGGCGGATAGACATACTTGTCGCCGGCCCTCCTTGCCAGGGTCACTCCAATCTGAACAACCACACGCGCCGCGACGACCCGAGGAATCTTCTGTACCTCCGTGCTGTAAGGTGCGCCGAGATACTAAAACCCGACACCCTAATCATCGAGAATGTGCCTGGTGTGCTTCATGACAAGCACGGCGTTCTTCAGACTGCGGACGAGTACCTCAAGAACATCGGCTATTCCGTCAGCTACGGGGTGGTGCGGATGTGGGAAGTCGGCGTGGCGCAGACCAGGCAGAGAATGTTGCTAATCGCCTCGCGTGTGGCATCTAATGTGGACATAGAGAAAATCACGGAGGATGCCGCGCTTCCCGCTCGCAAGATGGAGTGGGTCATCGGCGATCGGCTTGACAAATACGACGAAAACAGCGTGTTCGATTCAGCCGCCATTCACGCGCCCGTCAATCAGGCCCGGATACACTACCTCTTCGAGCACGACCTCTACGAACTGCCGAACGACCAGCGCCCCGACTGCCATCGCCTCAAGCCGCACACATATCCCGCCGTGTACGGAAGAATGCACTGGAATAGGCCTTCGCCGACGATTACGGGTGGTTTTGCGTGTTGCGGACGCGGACGCTTCGTCCACCCGCTCAGGGAGAGGACTTTGACTCCTCACGAGGCTGCACGGGTGCAGTATTTCCCCGACTTCTTCGACTTCGGCGGGATGACAAGGACGGGGCTTGTCCGTGCAATTGGTAATGCGGTCCCGGCTCGAGCCGGCTACGTGGTCGCGCTTCCGCTGCTGATAGCTGTTCTGGAGAACGATTCCGAAGAGTCAAAAGATGGCGCAGGTCATTTTTCGGACGAGGTGTCAGCGAAGGCGACTGATGCGCAAGACACCATGCAGTTTGGCGCGCAGGAGACCATAAAATGAAAACCGCAAAGAAACCGCCTCAAGTGTCAAATAGTAGAGACGCCGCAGAAATAAAGCCTGGCTCGATAAATGGCGGGCTTGATATACGTGTATCAAAACTTGAGAGTGTATATCGACGAATCCAATTCGTGTGTGTTGCCCTAGGTGTATTGGGGATTTCTGGCGGCACAATTTTGTGGTACGGATATTCCTCTCTTAAAGACAAGGAGCGAGAGATAAGAAACGACTACAATAAACTTTGGCTCGACTCTCAAAAAGCCGCTGATAGGATAACGGGCATATGGGAGAAAATAAGCGATGCGGAAAAAGATTTCTGCGCCCTGAAAAAGGACAATGCCAAAGTCCTATCTGATGCATTAGACAAATATTCCGCTCTATCTGATGCATATATTGAACTCAAAGGGAAAGTGACAAAGGCGAACGATGTCGCATCGACTGCATTGTCAAGGGCTGGGGAATTGATAACATCCGTGGAAAAGGCAGCATCGGCGGCGGCAAAATCCGAGAATGCATCGCAAAGCAATGTTGTCATATTGAAGCAGACGCAAAAAGTCGCGACGGAGGTCAAAGCGTCGTTTGCGGCAATGCAAGATTCACAACGTGCGCTTGAGGCCTATTTGTCAGGCAAGATTGCAGACAAAGAGCGTGAATTCACAGTTGAAATATCGGGGTCAAACATCCATTGTAGTTTTGTTTCGGGAGAATCGATACCATATTCTCGAAAAATCAGAGGTTCTTTTTCAAGGTCGGTTGTCGTTGTTCCAAAGAATTCAATTTGCAAGGTAAAGGTGTCCGCTTCTTTTTGTGACATAAACATACAAAGAGAACTTCAGGGACGGGTAATCGTCGAGGGCGGTGGTTCGTCTTGTAGTGTCCGATATATGAAGTGAAGGAGGATATGGCGATGGAACTTTCATCAGAAAACACTAGTGCGCTTGCAGCGGCCATCTCCGCTCTCTGCGCATTGACATCTCTTGGATTTTCGATATACACGGTTCGTACAGCACGTCGATATGAACGAATCAAAAATCGTCCAAGGGTGATCGTTGACCTTGTTAAAACGGGGCGTAATGATGATCTGCTTGCTTTACGCGTGATAAACAAAGGACTTGAGCCGGCGGTAGAGGTTGCTTTTGAAGAGTGCGTCCCTATTCCCAAGAGCATAGAAAGGACCGAGGGGAATGACGATGCCTGGTTTGTGAAAGAACCAATTAGTTTCCTTGGTATGTCGCAATGCCTTATTTGTGTGGTGGGAAGCGTTCATTTCCTCGACAATCCAGATGACGAGAGAACAACGTATCACGGTATAATTGCATACAAGGACTGCTATGGTAATAAGTATCGCGAACCTTTCGCCATAAACGGAAGGCATTATTCCAGCATTGAGTTGGAGGCAGTTTAACTTATTGCAAGAGGTGAAATCAGAGAATTTGAGAGAAAGTGGAAACAAATGACTGACAAAACCGACAACATGGCGCGGATCAAGCGCGAGATCAAGAAGAGAATGGAAGTCGTCTGCGAGGAGAACAGGTGGGTGGTCGCCGTGGCGATGATGCCGCCGAAAACGACGACGCTGCACATCGAGAAGTGACGCGGCGAACAAGCAGGTGGTGTTGGAGAATGAGCCAGCGCCGAAGATGCCGGTCCGCGCGAGTCGAAGGCTCCTGGCGTACAGGCAAGGGCGAAGGCGTTTCTGGAAGAATTGCTGTGGGAGGCGTGACCAAGGTGGACATTCATGCGGGATGAACGCGAGGCATGGTATAATATTGGCGGAGGGCTAAAATGAACGCTGAAGAACTTGAAAAGATTGTCGCAAGGCACGAGATGCAGTGTCTGGAGTTGAAGGAGTCTTTCAATGTCGAGTGCATCGAGACGGCTTGCGCGTTCGCAAACGCGAAGGGCGGATTCGTCGTCATTGGCGTGGACAACAAGGGTAATCCGTCGAAATGCCAACTGCGATTTGAGGGATTGCGCGACTACGAGAACAAGATTTCCACGGCGACAGAGCCAAGCGTGGCCGTCGATGCCGAGAAGGTGGAGTTCAGAGGACGTGAAGTTGTAGTCCTCAAGGTCGTTGAGAAACCCTCAAGCCCGTTTCCTGCAAGGGGCGATGCTACATTCGCAAGGGAAGCGTGAACCATCAGATGACACCGTCTGAAATCGCCGAATGCCATCTTAAGTCAACCGGCGGCAGCATGGATGCCGTTTTTGTCGAAGGAGCGACAAGGGACGATTTATGAAGAGTGGAAACGGCGAGTTCCGTATCACATTCTCGGACAGGACCAAGGAATCGATTGCAAAGCTCGGCATACCGCCGGAAAAGTTTGGCATAGTCGCTGATGTTGCAGAGGTTGCTAAAAATCCCGAAGAGGTTGCTAAAAAGGTTGCTAAAAATCTCGAAGAGGTTGCTAAAAAGGTTGCTAAAAGAGTCAGTGCGGCTGAATTGCGCATTATTGAATGCATCGTTGAAGCGCCATCGATTTCGCAGGCGGCCATAGCTGAAAGGCTTGGCATGACAAGACAATATATCGGTAGGTGCATGGATGATTTGCAGAAACGTCAGATAATCAGGCGCGTAGGCCCTAAAAAAGGTGGCCATTGGGAGATGATATTCACAGAATCGTTAAATGAGAAAAACAATGTTTGACAGCGTCGACAAGATGGCGTGGATTGAGTGCGAGATCGAGAAGACGGTGGGCGCTTTTGCCAACGGCAAGGGTGAATGGGAATTGTCATGAAGGAAAGCAAAAATGAACGCTGAAGAACTTGAAAAGATTGTCGCAAGGCACGAGATGCAGTGTCTGGAGGTGAAGGAGTCCTTCAATGTCGAGTGCATCGAGACGGCTTGTGCGTTCTCGTTGCACGAAGGGTGGATTTTCCCCGCATGTGCAATAATGGGTTAGTAGGGTTGCGGCAGTATGGTATAATCTTGTGCGGAGGAAATGACATGACACTTGAAGAGTTGAGAAAACTTGTCGCAGATGGCGAGGGCGACCACGTGGAGTTCAAGGAAACGATGGGGCATCGGCCTTATCGTCCACGCCTGTGAAAAGGCGCATCTCGCCCCGCCCCGCATCTACGAAGATCGAGGCTTTGTCTATACTGTGTTTACTCGCCCGACCAAACAGGAATGGAACGCCAAGGTACAAGGCGACAATCAGGCCGCAACAGATAGCGAGGGAACTGGACTAAAGACTAGCCTAAAGACTGGCCTAAAGGAGAGTTCGGACACAGTTACTCAAACCTTGCGACAAATGATAAAGGACAATCCGACGATGACAATTTCGATGATGTCGGAAGCTACAAATCTGTCGCGCAATGGTGTGAAATACCATTTGCGGTTCTTGAAGGATAAATTTGGACTGTCACGTGTCGGTGGGCGCAAGAGCGGGCATTGGGAGTTCCGAAAGTAACGGCGATGCTGGTTGCCAAGATATTCATGGGAAAAGAACTTGATGATTCAGTTGTAAAGTCTTACTTTACAACTGCCGCAGACGGCAAAAGGTACAATGGCATCTACTATACGCTGGAAATGATTCTTGGCGTCGGGTTTCGGGTTCGGGGTGTTCGCGGAACGCAGTTCCGGCAATGGGCCAATGCGCATTTGAGCGAGTGTCTTGTAAAGGGATTTACGACATCCGACGCAAGGAGGAGGCGAGGCTTGCGGACGAGGCGGACATGGAGGAGCTGCGACGAATCGAGGACGAGGCGAAACGGCGTGGCAAGGATGGAGAACGAGGATGAACGCCATCATGCACCGTCAAAAGACTTTGATGGAGGCGAAATCAGCATGAAATGCATTGTCGAGCTATTCGGCGACGACCGGAACGGGCGGAAGATGATCGCGTGGGGGCGGCGCATCGGCTGTGCGGACGCGGGCCATGTGTTCGATCCCGACCGGCGCAAGGTCGCCACGCGGCTGCTCGTGGACGACGCCAATCCGTCGCAGCGGTCTTACCTCTTCGAACTCGTCGACAATCCCGTCGGCGTGAAAGCCATCGTCCCGGCGTAGGATGATATGGTATAATATTGAGCCTTCAACAAGGCAAAAACAATGAAAGCTTCTCTTCTATCTCTTCTGTCGCTTCCGTTCATTGCCCTCTCCGCCCATGCGGAGGGCGGCTACACGAACCACGCCGGAAACGTGGTCGCGGGATGGCCGGTGAAGCTCACGGCGACGCAGGTCACGTTGGCGGAACGCGCTACACCAACGGCGCGATGGGGGCATCGCGCCCTGCCACCCGCCACCGATCAACTGCCAACGGCCACGTATCCGCTCTCCATCTTCCCCGAAGCGGAGCGGCGGCGCATCGCGGCGGACTTCGGTCAGCCGCGCGTGCCGGTTGCCGTGCGGCGGGCGATCGCAGGCGCAGAGAAGGCGATGGCGCGTTCGCGCAAGCGCGCGGAGAAGGGGCTTTGCACGAAGGAGGAGAGCGACGCCTTCTGCGCGAAGTCCGAGGCTGCGCTCAAGAGCTACCTCGACAAGCAGGTCGAATCCGGCGCGATCACCCCGGCCGAACGCACGGCGCTAGGCTGGTGACCGTTTCAACCTTTCAACCTTTCATCATGCATTTGCCCCGCCGATGCAATTGTGGTAGAATGGAAAGCCGAAAACCGCGAAGCCATGAAGACGGAAAAACAAACGAAACCGGCCGGCGGCGCGCTGATCGTGCTTTCCATGCAGGGCTTCGGCGAACGCTGGCATCCCGGCGAAAAGCAGGAGCGGCTTTGCGCGGCGGGCAGGATGCTGTATCTTTCGCCCTACGAG
>JAFUDL010000323.1 GCA_017459225.1 Kiritimatiellia bacterium | reverse complement strand
GCTCTTGAGCGCTGGAAGCTTCACGAGCCAGTCGGGCACCTCTGCGATGAAGTTGCCGTCGAGCGCCAAGTCCTCAAGGCGCGTGCACGACTTCAGGAACGCCGGCACCTCCTTGAGCCTGTTGCGGCGTGCGTAGAAGCGGCGCAGGTCGCCTAGCTTGCCGAGAGAGTCGGGCAGCGAGACGATCTGGTTCTCGTTGAGGCGCAGCCACTTCAGCTTAACGGCGCCGCCAAGGGACTCGGGCACGCCGGTAAGCTTGTTGCCGTCGAGGTTCAGGTAGGTAAGCGCGGGCAGCGTGGCGAGCGCGTCGGGCAGCTCCTTGAACTCGTTGCGCACGAGGTAGAGGTGCTCGAGCGACTTCATCGCGAACACCTCCTCCGGCACGGCGGTCAGATTCCTCTCCGAGAGGTCCAGCTCCCAGAGATTGGGCAGATCGGCTAGTGCGCCCTTCTCGAGCGGTTCGGTGCCGCCGCGCAGGTAGAGGCGCGTCACATCGGCGCGGTTCGTTGCGGCGAGCGCCTTGAGGGACGTCACGGGCGTCGCGTCCGGCGGACGCCCGCGGTTGTCGAAACAGCCAGCGCAGACCGCGCAGAGCGCAAGCGCGAGCTGAGGGAGGAACTTGTTCATTCGAAACGACTCCTTGCGCGCCGACTCACTCTCCGGCCTTGATCTTGTCCCAGGCCTCGATGTACATCTTGCGCACTTCGGGCTTGTCGTCGAAGTCGCGCAGCACCTCGCCGCGCTTGATCGTGTCGGCGTCCTTCACGATGAGCGCCTTCAGCTCGGGCTTGAGTGCTTCAAGCGCCGCCTTGACGGGCATTGGGGCGCACACGCTCTCCATATTTGCCTTGGCCATCTCGGGACGGTACATGAAGTCGATGAACTTGTGGGCGAGCTCCTTCTGCGGGGCGTCGGCCGCGATCACCATCTCGTCGAACGCGATCGTGAAGCCCTCCTTGGGAAGAGAGAAGCCCACCTTGTCGTCCTCGAGCATGATCTGCGTGACATCGGAGGAATACCCGTGGCCGACGAACCACTCGCCTGCCGCAACGGCGGTCTTGTACTGCTCGTTGTCGAACTTCGCGATGTTCTTCTTCCACTTGAGCACCACCTCAACGGCCTTGTCGAGCTCCTCCTTCTTCTCGGAGTTGAGCGAATAGCCGAGGGACTTGAGAGCGGCGCCGATGGTCTCGCGCATGTCGGAGAGAAGCGACATGCGCCCCTTGAGGGCGGCGGTCTCGAAGATCTTCCAGCTGTCCACGGGAACGTCCTTCGCAATCTTGTCCTTGCGATACGCGATGCCGGTGTAGGTGACCATGTAGGGGGCGTTGTAGGTGAACGACGGGTCGAGGATGGAGTTCGCGAAGGCGGCGTCGAAGTTCTTCTTCACGTTGGGGATCTTCGAGTGGTCGAGGGGGATGATCATCTTGTTCTTCGCCATGAGCGGAATCTGGTAGGAGCTGGGGGTGATGATGTCGTATCCAGTGGAGCCGGCCTGAAGCTTCGCGTACATGGCCTCGTTCGAGTCGAATGTGTCGATCACGACCTTGCAGTTGTTCTCCTCCTCGAACTTGCTTTTCACGTTCTCGTCCACGTAGTCGCTCCACGTGTAAATGTGCAGCTCGGGCTTGGAGGGGCCGCATCCTGCGATCATGCCGAGGGCGAACGCCGCGCCGATGAGTGTTTTCACGTTCTTCATTTACTGGTTCCTTTCTTGTTCGGTTTCTTCAGATTCCTGCGAGGGCTCTTCGCCAGAAGCGACCTCCGCACGTGGCTGCTCGGGGTCGTTGTCGAGCAGTTCCTCGTAGAAGATGGCGGTCGCCGTAGATGGATACGGCTCGAGGAAGAACTGGGCGATGCCGCCGATCTGGATCGCCAAGTTCACGAGCAACACGAGCAGATACCATCCGATGAAGCTGATGCCAAGGCAGAAGAGCCGCCAGCGGTTGCCCTCCATGAGCCGCTTCGACTCGTCAATGCATCTGAGCGCCGTCCAGTCCGGATGGTCGATCTGAAGAAACGGCGCCATCGCATAGGAGTACGCCGCGCGGACGCCCGGCACGATCAAAAGCAGCAGCTGCAGGAACACAAGCGTGGCGCGCCACAGGACGAGCTTCACCATGCGCCAGCCATTTCCCCATCCGCTGAATGCATGGGCCGTCCTTATCCCGCCTCGCGCTGCGGCAATCGCCATTGCGTTCCTGCTCCAGGTAGCGAAGCCGATCAGGTATAAGAACACCGCCACCACGGCAGCCGAGATGACCACAGAGCCGACGATTATGCCGGGCTGAAGGTCTCCAATTCTATCGCCCAAGCTTGTCAGCAGGGCCATCGCGTCGTCCAACGACTCCCCGCAGCCCCCAGGATTCCCCTTCGCAGCCATGGCCGCCATGACCACCACGAACCCCACTACGGCCATGATGCACGGCAGCACCGCCAGCACGCACACCGCAGTCAGCAGCAGCAGCGCCAGGAGGAAGGTGCCGTAGGTGTCTTTTTCACGCAGCGCCTGCCATGCGAGCGCCCTTGTCTCTTCCGCGATTCTCATGGCTACGCACCGAAGCACATTATCTGTTTCTCGAAACCGAACGTCATCGCGATCAGAGCGGAGCGTATCCACATGCCGTTGCGCATCTGGCGCCAGTACATGGCGCGGGGATCATGGTCGCAGCAGACGGCGATCTCGTCGCGGCGCGGAAGCGGGTGCATGATGATGCCGTCCCTGGGAAGGAGCTTCAGCTCCTCCGCGCCGAACTTGAAGTGGCTCGTGTCGATCTTCGCGCTCTCGCCCTTCGACTGGTCCCACTCGTCCTGGATGCGCGTCATGTACACCGCGTCGGAGAGCGTCACCGCCTCGCGCAGGTTCTGCGACACGGCGAACTCCACGCCCTTGGCGCGCAGAATCTCCAGCACGTCCTCCGGCACCTGCAGCTGCGGCGGCGCCACGAACACCTGGCGGATGTTCTCGAAGTTGGTGAGAAGGTAGCTGAGCGAGCGCACCGTGCGCCCGCGCATGAGGTCGCCGCAGAACGTCACCGTGCGGTTCCTGAGGCCGCCCTTCGTCTCGAACGAGCGCAGGAGCGTGTAGACGTCGAGAAGCGCCTGCGTGGGATGCTGGTCCTTGCCCGAGCCGGCGTTGATGATCGGAATCGGACGCGACGAGTTGGAGAGCTCCCAGGCCATGTGCTCGGCAAGCCCCTTCTCCGGCGTGCGCATTATGATCATGTCGAAGTACGACGAGAACGTGCGTATCGAATCCTCGTGCGACTCTCCCTTGAACTCGGAGGACGTCGCCGAATCGCGCACGCTTCCAGTCGTGAGCCCCAATATCTGGCACGCCGCGAGATGCGAGAGGAACGTGCGCGAGCTAGGCTGCGAGAAGTAGAGCATCGCGCGCTTGTGCGGCAGAAGCGACTTCAGATAGAGCGCGCCCTCCTTGCTCTTCGCCATGAAGCGGATGCGGTTCGCGAGCGCGGCGAGGCGCTCAAGGAGCGGCTTGTCGAACTGCTGCGCAAAAAGGGTGTGGTATGGGGTGGCCGGTATCTCGTAGTTCTCGAGATACGGCTTCTTCGCCTCAAGCGGCAGGGCCTCAAACTCCGGCCAGGCTATCTCTGTGAGCTTATGCATGTCCGTCCTTTCCTTTCCACGGGGAATGCAGTTGATATTATACCAAATTCCGCGGATTCGCGGGAGGGGGATAGACGGCCGCCTGCCAGCCGCATGCACGGGCGCCTTCGACGTTGCGCTCGAGGTCGTCAAGGAAGAAGAGCCTCTCGGGCGGCAGGCCGAGGCGCGAGGCCATCAGAGAGTATATCTCGGGCTCGGGCTTGTAGACGTGCTCAAGGCCCGACACGACCTCGGCGTCGGCGAGGGCGCGGTATGCCGCGGCGCGCTTGACGAACAGCTTCTCGTAGAAGTCGGGAGACATGTTGGTGAGAATGCCCACCTTGCGCCCCTCCGACTTTATGCGGCGCATGAGCGCAAGTGTGTCGGTGCGCAGCGTGCGGATCCATCCTTCGAGGTCGAGGCGGACGAGGGCGTCGAAGTCCTCTCGCGTGGGCGGCTTGGCGCCGGCGTCCGCGAACGTGCGCCTGTACATCTCCTCGAATCCGATGAAGCCGCCGTCGTAGAGATGGCGGTAGTTGCGCCAGCCGGCGTCGAAGGCCTTGCGGTCGACGCCGCGCGATGCGCAGTAGCCGTACACGGGCCAGTCATCCGTGTCGGGCGCAACAGAGATCACCCCGCCGAAGTCGAACACGACTGCGTCCGCCCCGGCGGTGCGGCGCGCCCACTCCTCTGCGAACGCCTCGTCCCGCTCCTCCAACGTCACCGCGCCGTCCTCCATTCAGCGGGCAGCGCGGCGAGCACGGTCTCGACCACCTGGTCGAGAGTGAGCGCGGTGGAGTCGATCTCGAGCGCGCCGTCGGCCTTCTTGAGGGGCGCGTACTTGCGCGTGGAGTCTATGGCGTCGCGCGCGAGAAGCGACGCCTTCACCGCCTCGGCGCTCTGGTTCGCGATGCCCTTCTCGACCTCCTCCTTCTGGCGGCGGGCGGCGCGCGCCTCGGCGGACGCCGTGAGATAGAAGCGTGCGGGAGAATCGGGGAATACAGCGGTGGTGATGTCGCGCCCCTCGACGACGAGGTCTCCGTAGCGCGTCATGTTCCTCAGTAGCGCGGTGATCCTCTCGCGCACCTCCTTCACCTTCGCCACATGCGATGCGTGGGCGTTGATCTCGGGCGTGCGGATGCGCTCGCCCGGCGGCTCGCCGCCCACGTAGTATGCGATTGCGCCACCTTCCGCGCGGCACTCCACCTCGACCTCGTTCGCGCACGCGGCCACGGCCGCGGCGTTCTGCGTGTCGACGCCCCTCTCCAGGCACTGCCACGTCATTATCCTGTACAGCGCGCCGGAATCGACGTGCAGAAACCCCAGCGCCGCGCCCACGCGCTTCGAAGTCGAGCTCTTTCCCGAACCGCTCGGACCGTCTATGGCAATCACTCTCGCCATCTTCATCTAGCCTTTCGTCTTTTGCGCGGAATCGTCATCCGCATTCATTGTTGAGCCTACTGATGCAAACGGTCATAAGTTTACTATTTGCCCGCCCCGAAGTCAATGCGCAAGTGACAGGAAGAACGGGCAAGATGCCCGTTCTAATGTTGCCAATGTGGAAGTGTTGCCATTGCCAATTCCAATTTCCAATTTAAGGGGGATTGAGGTGAATGAGATTGGAAATTGGCAACACTGGATTTGGCAATATTTTCACATTGGCAACAATAAACACGACGCGCGATCTTACCGCAGAATCAACGTGAAGCCGCCGGGATGCGGGTTCACGATGCTCAGGCGGCCGTTGACGACGGTGGCGTACCAGTCGTCGGCCGTAGCGCCGCCAGGCAGAGTCACCGTGACGTCGATCACCTTCGCCTCCTGCGCCGTGAGCGTGCCCGCAGGGCCAAGTGCGTAGCGAAGCGCGTTGGGCTTGACATCCGGGAAGTCGGCCGTCACCTTGGCGAGTGCCTTCACGCAGTCGCTGTTGACCACGTCGTCGAGGTTCGGGGCCGCGGTGAGGCGCCCGCCCGCGCCGGTCACGCTGAGCGTGCTGTCCTCGCCGACGAAGCGGAAGAAGCCGTCCAGCGAGCCAGCGCCGGCGAGCGTGCCGTAGATCGGGCAGCCGCCGCCGTTCGGGCTCACTCCGTCGCGGTTTGAGAGCGTGGATCCCTCGCCAAGCGTCGTCACGCCGCCAAGGCCGGTCCTGCAGGTCTTCTGCAGGTCCTGCGCGCTATAGACGATCTGGAAGTTGTCGCCGCTGAAGGCAAGCGTCTTCTCGCCGTTCGCGGGCTTCGCCTTGACGCCGCACGTGACGCCGTTGTCGTCGGTGACGTTGCCGCCCCAGCCGCCGCCCGTGTCGGTGGTGTAGATGCAGAAGCGGTGCCAACCTGCCGTCAGCGTGGCCGTGCCGCTCTGCGCCACGTTGTGGGCCGTGGTGGCAAACACAAGCACGCCGTCCACCTTGAGCGCGATGCGGTCGTCGTAGCGGCCGGTGAACGACCACTCGCCGGCGTTCTCCTCGGGAACGAGGAAGTAGCCGTCGAAGCGCGCAGTGGTGCCGCCCGCGGGCTCGGCCGAAAGGAGAACGTCAAGAGTGTTGGTGACGCAGTCGCAGCGCGTGAACACGAGATCATCGTTCATGTACGTGCTGGCGTTGCCCGTACCCGACGCGCCAACCGTGCGCATGCGAACGCCGGTGCGCGATGTGGATGCCTGCGGCAGGCGCATCGTGAGCGTGGAGGTGTCGAAGCGCGCATAGTCGCCTGGAGCCTCCGATCCAGAGACGTTCGGATTGCTGCTCCAGCCAAGGCCCATGCCCGCCGTCTTCCATGCATCCAACCTCGGGCCCTGGTCGCCAGTGCCGTCCCTCACGATCACGCGGAAGTCGTGCCAGCCGGCCGTAAGGTCGGCGCTTCCCTTGCCGACATTGTCGTGCGCAGTTCCGGTCAGGACCTCCTGTCCGTCGATCTCGAGCCAGATGTTGTCGTCGTAGGTGCCCGCGAAGCACCACGTGCCGGCCTTGCCATCCTCCACGAGGAACTGGCCGCGGTAGATGAAGCCTGTGTTGTTGCCCATTGGCTTCGAGGCCTCGCCGACGTAGCTCTTGTGCACGTGCGCGAGAGTGGTGGAGACGTACGGGCAGATGCCCGTGAAGCCCTTCATCGCATTGAGGTCGGCAAGCTGGTCGGTGTTGAACATCGCCCACTCCACAAGGCCCTCGCCCTCGATGGAGAGCTGCGCGTACGCGTTGGGCGCAAGCGTGAGGCCGCCCGCGAAGCCCGCAGCGCCGGAGAGGTTGATCGGCTGCGCCGCCGCAACGTACCAGTGTCCGAGCGGGATGGACTGCAGCGCGGCCGCGCTCGTGAACGTGCCCTCGCCGGAGATCGTGACGTCCGCCGTGCCCAGAAGCGGCGCGTTCCAATCTACGTTCTGCCCGTTGAGGTCGATCTCGTATTCGCCGCCCTCCATGGGCGACGAGCCGAACTGGATGTTCATGTAGCCGTACTTGTTCGCGAAGTTCTCGCGCGCCTTCAGCACGCCTCCCTGGAGGTTCGCGTGCGGCTTCTCCCAGTTGGGCCACGTGGAACGCATGCCGCCCCTGCCGAGCGCGAACGTGCCGCCCTTCTGCGTGAAGAGCTCCTCATGCGCCTTGCTCCAGACGCCTCTGTAGTTGTTGCGGTGGCGAATCTCGATCTGCCTCGGCGAGAAGTAGCCGTCTATGAGGTCGAAATAGTTGTACGAGCAGTCCACGCCCACGAGCACGGTGCCGTTGTCCGCATTGAGCGTGCCGCCCGTCACGGCCACGCTCTGCGGCTTGCAGGGGGTGTCGTTGCTTGTGCCGCGGCCGATCTGGAAGCCGTTCTTGTCGGCCTCAGTCCAGTTGAGTGTGCCGCCGCGCGCCACCTCGAGATACGTCTCCTGCGGGGCGCTGTTGTTGTAGCTCAGGTACAGGAGGCTCGGCACCGTCACCGTGGCGCCCTCGCCGATAACGAAGTGGCCGGAGCGGTTGTACGCGCCGAGATAGAAGTCCTTCTGCAGGTTCCAAGTGGCGTTCTTCAAGGTGACCGTGGCTGCGGCCTCTACGCTGTCGATGGCCACGAGATTGACGGCCGCGCCGACGACGTCGCTGTACAAGTCACCGTCGACAGTGACCGACGCGCGCGGCATGATGCGAACCTCCCTCACGGTGGAGGCGTTGATCTTCGCGAGCTTCGGCAGGCCCGAGCCAGGCGCCTTGTTGTCGTCGCCGAATATGACGATTCCCGCGCTGTCGCCGATCGAGATCTCGCTTTCCGGCGAGTTGATGGATCCGGCGAACCAGAGGTGGTTGCCGTTCGCCGTGTAGGTGCCGCCGGAGGAAAGCGACGGACCTGCGAAGTAGATGTTTCCGCTCACCTGCACGAACGTGCCCGCGCTTATCACCGGACCATAGAACACAAGCGGCTGCGCGGCCGTGGCGTTCACCGTGGCGCCCTCGCCCACCGTGAATGTGCCGTTGACGCTGTTGGCGGCGCTGCCGGCCTCGAACGTCACGGCGGCGCCAGGCTCCACGCTTAGCGGAATCGTTTCGGGCACCGACGTCGTCCAGAACCGCAGATACGACCCGTCGTAGAAGTTGAAGCCCTCCTCAACGGTGCCGCTCAACGGCTGCTCGAACTGCGCTTTGCCGGTCACGTTCACGCGCTTTATGTCGAATGTCGTCGCATGGAAGTTGAACGGCTTCTGATTGTCGACCGAGAAAGTGTACGGTCCGGACATCTGGGATCCGCTTACCGCCGAGTTGGCGATGTCGCGCACGGAGAGATGTCCGCCGCCAGCCTTCGTGTCGCCAGTCAGCGTAACCTTGCTGAAGAAGGCGCCCCAGTTGTCGTCAGCGACGGAGTTGTAGAGCGCGCCGGTGCCGTACGGACCCGCACCCTCCACGACAACTTCACGTCCATGCGTGGGCTCGCTCGCGGCGAAGACGCCGTTCCCGCCGCCAACGTTCACGTCGAGCCGAGCGCCGTCCTTGACCGTGATCGAGTAGGGCGTTTCGCCGGCGCGCTTCGTGGTTTCGTCGCCAGTGTGCTCGTCAATTCTGAGCGTGCCCTCCTCCACCACCACGTCGCCCGCCGACATGAGGCCCCTGTCGGGAATCGCGAACGTGCCCGCGCCCTTCTTCACGAGCGTAGATGCCACCGTGACCACGTCGCCCGTGAACACCAGGTCGCCCGCCGTGTTCACCTCCGCCTCATGCCCTGAAACGCCCAGCGAGACCGGCATCTTGAAGGTCTGCACGTTCGACGAGAGATTCGTCACCGCGCGCGTTACGCGCAGCGAGTCGGTGCCTTCGTGCACATACTGGCCAGCGGTCGCGGGGAAGTGCACGCAGCCAAGCGCGAGACCGATCTTGTCGAAGAGCGTGGTGCCCGATCCGGCGAGATTGAATACCGCGGTGTCGCCGTTCAGGGGCGACGTGCCGCCAACCCAGTTGCCGCCGGTGGACCACTTGCCGCCGTCAGACGCCGCGCCGTTCCATTCCACGCTCACCTTCTCGCGCCCGGAGTTGCTCATCACGAGCGCTCCATCCACCACCGCCAGGTCGGCGTCGACGCCCGCCACCATGAACTTCGCGATGTCGGCGTCGCCCACGCCCGATGCGATCACGGTGTAGGTTACGCCCACCGGCAGTTCTGCGAAGCCCACCGGCGAAACGTTCACCACAATTGGCGAGGACACGCTTGCGGCGGAAATGTCGAGGTTCGCCGCAGCGAACGTGTCGCCGCCCTCCGCCGTCGCGTCCACCGCGATCACCGCCCCTCCCTCGAGAACGAGGCTCTGGAGCGCGAACGTGGCGGCGGCGCCGTCCACAAGGCTGAGCGTTGCGCCCGGCGAAACCGTGGCTGCCGTCGCGGCGAACGTGCCCGCAGGCACCACGAGCGAGCCCTTCTCGACGGCGACCGTGCCGGAGATCGTCTGCGCCTTGCCCGCGGTGAGCGCACCGTCGCCGCGCTTCACGAATCCGAAGTTTGCGCCGCCCGCGTCGTCCTGGAGCGTCGTGCACCACGTCACGTTAAGCCCCTCTGTGTCGATGATTGCGTTCTTGCCGGCGACAACCGTTAGGTTCGACGTGGCCTCAAGCCACGCAGCGGAAGTCGCGTACGGCGAGAGCGTGCCGCCGTCGAAGAGGAACTCGGCCCTTCCGGGGAACGTGACGATGTCGGCTGCACGCACCTTGCCGCCCTTCACGCGCAGCAGGCTCCGGGAGCCCACGGCGTTGGGGAAGCCGATTTTGAGCGAGGTTCTGGCCTCCAGCTCGCCGTCGGTGATCTCGCCGTCGAACACGGCGCTGTTCTGCGCGGCCGCCTGGAAGTTGTTCACGCTGATCTTGCCGCCCGTCAGGCGCAGACGGTGCATGGAACGCGCGTTGATGGTGGTGTTGTAGTCGCTCGCCATGGTAAGGGAGCCTGCGGACATGTTGAGCTCGCTCAGCGCGTCAACGGAATATCCGAACTGCATGCTGCCCGAGAGATTGAGCGTGGCGCCGGTGATGTCCACTCGCGCTACGGTCTCGTATCCCGTATTGCCGGTGCCGTTGACGTACATCGTTCTGAAGCCGTATGTGCCGCGGCGAAACTCCATCCATCCCGCGCAGCCATTGCCCTGCACGCCGTGGAAATAGTCGCCGCCCGCGCCGAAGTCATAGCCGTATGCGTCATCGGTGGC
>JAFUDL010000322.1 GCA_017459225.1 Kiritimatiellia bacterium | reverse complement strand
CTTTCCCATGGGCGCCTCTCCTCCGCCTGCAGGAATATATCGCGCACTGTCTCAAGATGATACGGCGCAGTCTTCTGCAGGCGGTTCAGCGCAAGCAGGAACTCGGCCGAGAGGTCAACGCCCCTAACGCCGCTGTCGATCTCCACCTTCGTGCCATCGGCGCGCGACAGGTCAACTACAACCTTCACGCCTCCCGGCCATCGTTCAGCAAGCTCCTTGAGCGCGGCGCCCTTCTTCATGAGATCGGGGTCTTCGTAGCTCATCGACACGTGCAGAGCCTTCGAGAACTTGCGCAGACCGTCCGAAAGGCGGTACACCTCGCGGGCGACGAACTGGATCTCGGGCGTCTCTTCGTGTGTGTCGCGGTCGGTACGATGCGAAAGTTCGCCGCACACGAGAACAGGCTGGTCCACTGCGCCCGGCAGCCAGAACTCCTCCTGGCCGGTCTCGTGATTGATCTCCTTCAACTTGCCGTACGTCTTCGCAAACGCGAGCGCCTCCATCTCCACGTCGCCGCCGTCGTCCAGCAGAAGAATCGCCCATGGCTCGGGCGGCAGCATTACGATGTTGCCAAACGCATCCTTCACTTCCCTGCCATTCTCGCGCTTCGGCTTTGGCTTCGACATCCTCACCGTGCAAGCCTTGAGCATTCCGGCGAGGCGCACTGGCACGCGCAGCGGCCTTTCGGCGTTCACCTCCTCCATCATCGGAATCTCGGGCGGCTCCGCCGGGCGGAACGTGGAGAGCGAAGTGAGAACCTTCTCGTATGCACCGAGAGGATGGCCGGTGAGATAGATGCCGCAGAGGTCGCGTTCGTCCTTGAAGCTCTGCGCTGCAGGCCAGGGCGGACAGGCCGCGAGCTCGGCGTCGGTCTCGTCCTCGCCAGGCGCAAGGAGCCCAAACATGTCCATCTGTCCGCTCGCCCGTTCGCGTCCACGCGCAGCGGCACGCTTCAGCACAAACTCGATGTTGTTGAAGTAGCGCGCGCGGTGGAAGTTCGGGTCAGACGTGAGACCGTCGAACGCGCCGCACTTCACGAGATTCTCGAGCACTCGCTTGTTGACGACGGCAGTGCCCGCAAGGCGCGTGGCAAAGTCCATCAGTCCCTTGTACGGACCATGCGCCTCGCGCTCCGCCACGATCGCTTCCGCAGCCGCCTCGCCCACGCCCTTCACGCCCGCGAGTCCATACACGATCGCGCGCTCTCCGTCCACCGGCGAGAAGCGCGCGTATGCCATGTTCACGTCGGGCGGCTTCACCTCGAGGCCCATCGACTCTGCTTCCGCCACGAATCCGGGCAACTTGTCGAAGTTGCCGATTTCGGACGATATCTGAGCGCACATGAACTCCGCCGGGTAGTGCGCCTTCATGTACCCAGTCTGGTACGCAACCCATGCATAGCACACTGCGTGGGACTTGTTGAACGCGTAGCTCGCGAACGCCTTCCAGTCGTCCCATATCTTGTCGATGAGCTTTCGCGCCTCTTTTTCGTTCTCCCACTTGTCGATGCGGAATTCCTTGTTCGCGAGGCACCCATCCACAAACTTAACCTTCAGTTCCTCCATCACGGCGAGCTGCTTCTTGCCCATCGCCTTGCGCAGCTTGTCCGAATCGCCGCGCGAGAAGCCGCCCAGGAGGCGCGAGAGAAGCATCACCTGCTCCTGGTAGACGGTCACGCCGTACGTGTCCTTCAGATGCTTCTCCATGAGCGGGTGGTCGTACTTGATCGGCTCGCGGCCTTGCTTGCGGGCGATGAACGTGGGAATGTACGCGAGGGGACCCGGACGGTATAGCGCGTTCATGGCCACGAGGTCCTCGAGCCTGTTCGGCTGAAGCTCCATCAGGTACTTCTTCATGCCGTCAGATTCGAACTGGAAGAGGCCCGTCGTCTCGCCGCGCCCGAAGAGCGCATACGTCTCGGCGTCGTCGTCCGGAATGTCGTCAGGATTCAGGTCAATGCCGTGGAACTGCTTGATGAGCGCCACGCACTCCTTCTCGACGGTCAGAGTCTTGAGGCCGAGGAAGTCCATCTTCAGAAGCCCCACCGGCTCCACGAAATGGCCGTCGTACTGCGTGGTGAGCAGAGTCTCGTTCTCTGTGGGCATCACAGGGATGGTGTCGATCAGCGGATCGCGCGAGATGATCACGCCGCACGCATGCACGCCGGGCTGGCGGATGGATCCCTCCAGGCGGGCGGCACGCTCCATCAGAGAGTGGACAACTGGATCCTCGCTCTTGAAGGCGGCCACCAGCTCGGGGGAGTAGTCCTTGTTCGGCTCGCCGTTCTTGTCCGTTGGGCTCATCGCCGCCTTGAAGGTGATCTTGGGCGTATCTGGGACGAGGCCCGCGAGCTTGTTCGTCTCGGCCAGCGGATACTCCATCACGCGCCCCACGTCCTTGATGGCGCTCTTGGCGGCCATCTGGCCGAAGGTGACGATGTGTGCCACATGGTCGGCGCCGTACTTTGCGGTGACGTAGTCGAGCACCTTGCCGCGGCCTGAATCGTCGAAATCCACGTCGATGTCGGGCATCGAGATGCGGTCGGGATTCAGAAAGCGTTCGAAGAGGAGGTCGAACTTGATGGGATCGACGTTGGTGATGCCGAGAGCGTACGCGACCGCCGCGCCTGCCGCAGAACCACGCCCTGGACCAACCCATACGCCCATGTCGCGCGCGGCCTTGATGTAGTCGTGCACGATCAGAAAGTAGCCTGGGAATCCCATCTTGCGGATCGTGTCCAGCTCGAACTGCACACGCTCCTTCTTGTCAGCCGTAAGCTTCTCGCCGGGCCAGCGGCGCTTCGCGCCCTCCCACACGAGGTGGTCGAGGTAGTCGGCCTCGAACTGTATGCGCCTCTGCGCAGGATCATCCGCGAACGCGTCGTACTTCGCGTCGCTCTCGCTGCCGAACTCCGCGGGGATGGGAAACTTCGGCATGATGGGCTTGGAGTCGAGCTCGTACTCCTCCACCTTCTCGGCGAGGGCCAGCGTGTTGGTGATCAGCTCTGGCGTCTCGGGGAAGAGAGCGGCCATGGCGTCGCCGTCCTTGAACCACTCCTGGCCGGTGTAGATGAGGCGCGACGGGTCGGAGAGCTTCTTCTGCGTGGAAAGGCACAAGAGCACGTCGTGCGAGTCGTCGTCCGCCACGTCGAGAAAGTGGACGTCGTTCGTTGCCACCACGGGAATGTCGAGCTTCCTCCCCAGCTCCAGCATCCCCTTCGTGACCTTCATCTGCCGCGCGAACAGCTCGCGGTGCTCGTCAATGGCCGCGCCTGGGATGTTGGTCTTGGTGGAGTTGTGCAGCATCGCCTCGAGGTAGTAGTCATCCCCGAACACGTCCTTGTACCACTTCGCAGCCTTCTCCGCCTCGTCCATGCGGTCCATGTCGATCGCGCTCGCCACCTCGCCTGCTATGCACGCGGCGGAGCAGATGATGCCCTCGTGGTACTTTTCGAGCAGATTATGGTCTATGCGCGCGTTGTAGTAGAAGCCGTTGATGTGCGCCTCGGAGATCAGACGAACGAGATTGTGGTAGCCGGTGAGGTTCTTCGCAAGAAGGATCAGGTGACGGCGGCGCTCGTTCTTGTCGCGGCTCTTGTAGTCGCCGCTCGTCGTCACGTACGCCTCGCATCCGAGAATGGGCTTGATTGGCGGAAGGTCTCCGTAGCCCTTCTTGGATTTGCATTCGTCGTAGAACGCCTTGAGCGCGAAGAGATTGCCGTGGTCGGTGACGGCGAGAGCCTTCATGCCCCACTCGCGGGCGCGCTTCACGAGCGGCTTGATGCCGCACTGTCCGTCGAGAAGGGAGTAGGTGGTGTGGACGTGAAGATGTACGAAGTCCTGCATGGCGTTGCGCTAGCACGGGCAAAGGCCGTTCATTCCAGACCGTGCGTCTCCTTGAACTTCACCATTATCTGCAGCAGCAGCTTGGAGGGATTCTCCGCATACGCCGTGCGCATTTCCTTCAGCGCCCTCGCGGCGAAGCGATTGTCGAGGCGCGTCTCCATCATGAGCGTCTGGTATATCACCTGCCGAAGCTCGGCGCGGTGCTGGGGCTTGCGGGCGGACTCCATGCCGCACACCGCCCAGTAGAGGGCGCATGCGTACGGATGCTTCCAGTTCTGCGCGCCGTACTCCGCGTCCACCGCGTCCATGCGCTCCTTCACGAGCCCGATCTTCTCAAGTTCGCCGCTCTTCTCGCATTCCTCCACGATCGCCTTCCACTGATCGCGATAGTAGCTGCACGCCTGGTCAAGCGGACCGCCCACCTTCAGCAGGAACATCCACGCAAGTTCCTTGTGTATCACGGGATCTCCCGGGTTGAGGTGCAGCCCGTCGTCGCGCAGCAACTTGAGCCCGGCCTGCACCCAGCGCCAGCGGTCGGCGAAGGTCGGCATCATCACTGAAACGTTGTACGCAAGATTCCATGCCGTGAAAGCCCACACCTCGGGCGTGTGCGGCTCGAGGAAGGTCAGCCACGCGGCAAGCTGCGCGAGCTCCGCGTAGCGTCCCTCGTCCTGAAGCCGGTCCGCGCGG
>JAFUDL010000321.1 GCA_017459225.1 Kiritimatiellia bacterium | reverse complement strand
CGCCAAGGGCGCTCGTGCCGCCAAGGGCGCGTAGGGTTCCGTCTCCAGCGATGTGAAGCAGGCCGCCCGCAAGGCCAAGGAGGCCGCCGAGGCCAAGGCCCGCGAGGCGCTGGCCGCCAAGCGCCAGGAGAAGGTGGCTGAGGCCCAGGCCGCAGTCGACGCGCAGTCCGCCGAGGAGCCCGTAGAGGCTCCCGCCGAGGCGCCAGCTGCAGAGGCTCCTGCAGCTGAGGCTCCCGCCGCCGAATAAACGACACTTCAACAGGAAAGGCAAGGTTTTTAAAATGACAGTCACAATCAACCAGATCAAGGAACTGCGCGAAGCCACTGCTGCCGGAATGGGCGCGTGCAAGGAGGCTCTGATCGCCTCGAACGGCGATATGGACGCCGCCGTGAAGTACCTGCGCGAGAAGGGCCTCGCCGTTGCGGCCAAGCGTGTGGACAAGGAGTCCAAGCAGGGCATCGTGGCCCTCGCCGAAGCCGACGACAAGAAGACGATGGCCCTCGCCGAGGTCAACTGCGAGACCGACTTCGTGGCCAACACCGACGCCTACAAGGAGTTCTGCGCCAAGGCCGCCAAGGTGGCCCTCGAAGGCAAGAACATCGAGGAGACGCTGGCCGACGACTACAAGATGCTGCTCGCGAAGACGGGCGAGAACGTGAAGATCCGCCGCCAGGAGCGCTACACGCTCGAAGGCGCGGGCGTCCTCAGCGGCTACATCCACATGGGCGGCAAGATCGGCGTTCTCGTGGAGCTCGGTTGCGACAAGGCCGACGCCCCCGAACTCGCCGAGGCGGCCCACATGGTGTGCCTGCAGGTGGCGGCCAACGCCCCCCGCTACATCCAGCCCGCCGACGTGCCCCAGGCCGAGATCGACGCGGAGCTCGAAGTCAAGCTCAACGCTCTCAAGGAGCAGAAGGGCAAGCTTCCTCCCGAGCAGGCGCTCGTGGGCATCAAGAAGGGCATGGCCGCCAAGTTCTGCACCCAGATCTGCCTTATGAAGCAGGACTACGTGGCCGATGGCGACATGACCGTCGAGAAGTACCTCGACGGCGTCTCCAAGACCGTCGGCGCGCCGATCACGGTGAAGCGCTTCGTCCGCTTCCAGCTCGGCGCCTAACGCCGCGCCGCATCGCAAGCAAAACAAGTCAGGGTGCCGCCGGCCGTTGAAGGTCTGCGGCACCCCGCTGGCATAAAGGAGCGTACGCCATGAAGTCCAGAACGCCTCGCTTTTTCCTCCCGGCACTCGCCGCCGTCGTCTCGCTCTGCGCCGTCGCGCAGCTGCCCGACGCCTGGGATTCCGCCACGGTGGCCTCCAACGGCTGCAAGGTGACCGACTGGATGATCGCGCACCCCATGCGCGCCAACCACAGGGACTGGAGCTACGGCGCGTTCTACGCAGGCCTCGTGGCGTTCGGTCTCTCCGATCCCGCGCTCCCTTACCTCGACGTCGTGCGCGAACGCGGCGCCGAATACTCCTGGAAGCCGGACGATCGCATGTATGACGCGAACTCGCACTGCATCGCTCAGGCATGGCTCGAGATCGCGCGTGCGGACGACAATCCCGCCGCCCTCGCGCCATACCGCTCGACGTGCGACTTCATCCTCGGCGCGCGCGTGCGCTCTCCACTTGCCCATCGCGCCGGCGCGAGCGGACGCTTCGTGCTGAACTGGGACCGCTGGAGCTGGTGCGACGCGCTCTTCATGGCGCCTCCTTCATGGGCCAAGCTCGCCGCCATGACTGGCGACGACCGCTACCGTGACTTCATGATAAGCGAGTACCGCGCCACTCACGCGCGCCTCTTCGACCGCGACGAGCATCTCTTCTACCGCGACGCGAACTTCGTTGACAAGAAGACACCCGGCGGCGAGAAGACGTTCTGGGGCCGCGGCATGGGATGGGTGCTTGCAGGTCTTCCGCTCGTGATGCGGGAGCTGCCCGACAGCCTCCGCACGCGCCCCTGGTTCGAGGGACTTTTCAAGGAGATGTGCGAAAAGGTGAAGACGCTGCAGCGCTCGGACGGCGCGTGGGGACCGAGCCTTCTCGACCAGAAGAATCCCGACCTGCCGGAGATGAGCGGCACGGCGTTCTTCTGCTATGCGTTCATGTGGGGAGTGAACAACGGCCTTCTTGATGAGGACGACTATCTGCCGCGCGTGAAGAGGGCTTGGGCGGCCATGTGCAGATGCGTTGACGAAGAGGGGCGCTTCGGCTGGGTGCAGCCAATCGGGGAGCGTCCGGAAAGCGGCTTCGGCGCATACTCCACTGAGACGTACGCGGCTGGCGGCTTTCTGCTCGCTGCGAGCGAGATCCGCAAATACACGGTGCTGGCGGCACACCGCGACGCGAAGCGCGTGCGCGTGGCGCCCGTGGCGCGCTACAGAGTGGACACCGTGGAGGTTGACTGGAAGGCGCTCGGCCTTGCCGAGAAGGACCTTGTGGTGTTCGACATGCGCGACGGCGCGTCGCTGCCGCACCAGCTGTGGGACGACGACGGAGATGGTGCGCCGGACAAGCTGATTTTCTCATCGACGTTTGTGGCGGGCGTCACTCGCGAGTTCCGCGTGTTCAACGACTCGTCGCTCAAGCGTCCAGACATGACTGCCGTATGCTTCGGCCGTCACGCGCCTGACCGCCTTGACGACTACCTCTGGGAGAACGACAAGGCCGCATGGCGCATATACGGCCCGGGAGTCTCACAGCCGCCGCCGAAGGGCGAGGGGCTCGTCTCGAGCGGAATAGACGTGTGGAGCAAGAAGGTGCGCTATCCCATAATCGACAAGTGGCTGAAGCTAGGCCACTACCACAAGGACTCCGGCGAGGGCATGGACGCCTACAAGGTGGGCACTGCGTGCGGCGCGGGCGGCTTTGCCGTGTGGCGCGGCGGAAAGGCGTTCAGCGCGGGGAACTGGAAGACGCAGCGCTGCATTGCAACGGGTCCGGTGCGCACTGCCTTCGAGGTGACGTATGCGCCTTTCGACTGTGGCGACGGCGTGAAGGTGGAGGAGAGGCTTGTGGTGAGCATCGACCGCGGAAGGCGCTTTTCGAAGATGGAGGCCACTTTCAAGATCTCGGGCGCGAATGAAGTTGACGGAGGGCCGGGATTGAACGTCTCGGCGCAGAAGGAGCACAACGGCGAGCTGACGGCGCGTCCCGACAAGGGGTGGCTCGCGAACTTCGAGCCGGCGATGAAGGACCGCACGAGCATACTCACCGCGATCTTCACAGAGGGCGAGAGCGCGATGCAGACTTCGGAGAATGGCGACATGCTGCTTGTGAGGAAGGTGAAGAACGGCGAAAGGTTCGTGTGGTGGACGGGCCAGAGCTGGACAGGACGCGGCGAAGTGCGTGGCGCGCGGCAGTGGGCCGAGTGCGTGGCGCGTGAGCAGGACGCCGTTCTGCATCCGATTTCCGTCGAGCTGCATTGAGCGACGGGCGAGGATTTGGTAAAATAGAGGCACTCATTCTAAAGACAGGAGTCGATCGAAATGGGATGGTTCGAGAAAAAGGCCGAAAAGGCGAAGATTCCCCCTGCGCAGGCGCTGTGGCAGGTTTGTCCGCGCTGCCGCAGCTACGTGGCGAAGGACGAGTGGAAGGCGAACAACTGCATCTGCCCGGCGTGCGGATACCATGGCCGCCTCGGAGCGCGCGCGCGCATTGCGCAGCTTGCGGACGAGGGAACGTTCGTGGAGGTGTTCCGCGAGGTGAGCTATTCTGACCATCTTGGCTTCCACGACGCGACGGGTCCGTACAAGGCGAAGGTGGAGTCCACCATCGCGAAGACCGGCGAGAGGGAAAGCGTGGTGATGGGCACGGCCGAGATGGGGGGCGTGCCGGTGATGCTGGGGATGATGGACTTCTCGTTCATGGGAGGGTCGCTTGGAACGGGCACGGGCGAGCGCATCGCGCGCGCGTGCGAGCAGGCGATCGCCGAGAGGCGTCCGCTCGTCATCTGCTCGGCGTCGTGCGGCGCTCGCATGCACTAGGGAATACTCTCTCTGATGCAGATGGCGAAGACGTCCGACGCCGTGGGACGCGTGAAGGAGGCTGGCCTTCCTTACATCAGCGTGCTCACGGATCCGACCACCGGCGGCGTCTCGGCGTCGTTCGCGATGCTGGGCGACAACAACATCACCGCGCCGAAGGCGCTCATCGGATTCGCCGGGCGGCGCGTGATCGAGAACACGATCCACCAGAAGCTGCCGCCCGACTTCCAGACGGCCGAGTATCTGCTCGCGCACGGCTTCATCGACAAGATCGTGCCGCGCGCCGAGCTGAAGACGTTCATCGTGAAGATGCTGCGTTACTTCGGGTTTGAGAGTTTGAAGGCTTGAAGGCTTGAAGGTTTCGGAGTTTCGAGGTTTTAAGGTTGAAGATTTGGAGTTGACAATGGCGACAAGGAAAAAGATCGAGAACGTGACGGCGATGGACCGCGTGAAGCTCGCGCGCGATCCGAAGAGACCGCACATGATGGACTTCGTATCGCGCATCTGCAGCGACTTCGAGGAGCTGCACGGCGACCGTCTTGTGAACGACGACCGCGGCCTCATCTGCGGCTTCGCCACGATTGACGACGCGAAGGGCGCTATGAAGGTGCTTCTGATCGGCCACCACAAGGGCGCCACCGTGGAGGAGAACATGGAGGCCAACTTCGGCATGGCCAACCCCGACGGCTACCGCAAGGCGATGCGTCTTGCGAAATTAGCAGAGAAGTTCCATCTGCCCATCGTGACGTTCGTGGACACTCCCGGCGCGTATCCTGGCGACACTGCCGAGGCGCGCGGCCAGGCCGAGGCCATCGCGAAGTCACTTGAGTTCTTCTCGCTTCTCAAGACTCCGATCGTGGTGGTGGTGACGGGCGAGGGCGGCAGTGGCGGCGCGCTCGCGATAGCAGTTGGCGACCGCATTCTCATGCTCGAGAACGCCGTCTATTCCGTCATCTCTCCCGAAGGCTGCGCGGGCATCCTCTGGCGCGACGGCGCGCAGGCGCCCGCAGCCGCAGAGGCGCTGAAGATCACGGCGGCTGACCTCAAGCGGCTTGGCGCAATCGACGAGATCGTGAAGGAGCCTGCGGGCGGCGCGCAGAAGAGCCATGCCGCGGCCGCTGCGGCCGTCAAGAAGGCGGTTGTGGCGGCGCTGCGCGAGCTCGAGGGCGTGCCGCTCGACGAGCTGGTGGCGAAGCGCTACGCGAAGTTCCGCGCCATGGGCAATTTCTACTGAGAAAGGAAGGCGCAATATGAATAAGACGATCGTTGTATTGGCAATCGCTGCAGTGCTTGGTCTCTCGTGTGGTGCTTTCACGCAGCGCAGAAGCTTCAGGGGCGGATATCCGGTGGGCACAGGCGGAGCGGGAGCCAGGGTCAACCGCCAGGCCGCGCTTTCCGAGAAGAACACGCCGCTCGCGGGATCGCGCGGAACGGGGCGCAAGAAGAACATCCGCCTAGTGAAGGCCGACGGCAGCTTCGCGATGAAGGTGGCGAAGGGCGACCCCGTGCTGGTGGAGTTGAAGGAGCCGGCGGGCTGCAGATGGGTGACGCCGCCTACCTCCGGCAAGTACTCGTGCATCATCGAGCGCGGCGCTGCCGCGAAGGCGCGCTCCGCCAACGTGTCCGGCGGACAAGGCGTGGCCGTGGCCACGGTGCGTCGCCTTGCCGACTCCAACGTGGAGCTTACGCTAAAGCTTGTGAAAAAGGACGCTGCGCCAAACGCCGCGCCGGAGGACACGATCACCATCGGCCTCATGACCCCGTAAGAATCAAGAAAAGACAACGATGACAGACGACATGAACGCGCAGAAGGTGCTGCCGCGCCTTTCTTCCGAACTAGGCATCTCCGCCGGGCAGATAGCGGCAGTCGCACGGCTTCTCGGTGAGGGCAACACGATTCCATTCATCGCCCGATACCGCAAGGAGGTGCACGGAAACCTCGACGAGGTGCAGATATCGAAGATACAGGAGCGCCTAACGTACTATGCTGAGCTCGAGGACCGCAGGGCCGCGATTCTCAAGTCCATCGACGAGCAGGGCAAGCTCACTGACTCCCTTCGCGCGAAGATCGAGGCGTGCATGCAGAAGAACGCGCTCGAAGACCTCTACCAGCCCTACAAGCCAAAGCGCCGCACGCGCGCCATGATCGCGAAGGAGAAGGGCCTTGAGCCGCTGGCCGACAAGATCTGGAACGGCGAGCCGTTCAACGCGTCCGACGAAGACCTGCAGGGCGCGCGCGACATCATCGCCGAGCGCATCTCCGACATGGCCGAAGTCCGCGGCCTCGTGCGCGACGTCTTCGCGCACAAGGCCGTCGTCAAGAGCGAGGTGGTGACGCCCAGGCCTACGGAGCCCACGAAGTTCGAGCAGTACTACGACTTCTCCGAGCCCATCTCCGAGATTCCCAGCCACCGCTATCTCGCGATACGCCGCGGACAGAAGGAGGGCGTTCTCTGGGTGCGACTTGTGGTGGACAAGGAGCCGCTCGTGCAGGACATCCTCGGCATCGTGAACCGCGAGCGCGGCGCCTCCTCTTCGAACGAGCAGATCCGCCTTGCCGCCGAGGATGCCTACAAGCGCCTGCTGGCGCCTAGTTGCGAAATCGACGTGAGCGTTGAGAAGAAGCTTGAGGCTGACCGCGCCGCCGTGGAGGTGTTCGCGGAGAACCTGCGCCATCTGCTGCTTGCGGCCCCTCTGGGCGAGAAGCGCGTTCTTGCGATAGACCCAGGCATTCGCACAGGCTGCAAGGTGGCGATGCTCGACGCCACAGGGAAGTTCCTCGTGAACACCGTGATATACCCCATGCAGCGCACGGCCGAGGCTCAGGAACGCCTGGCGAAGCTCGTTGAGACGTTCAAACCCGAGGCGGTGGCTGTGGGCAACGGCACAGCGGGACGCGAGACCGAGGCGTTCGTGCGCGACGTGCTGCGGCTCATCGGCGCAAAGAACGTGATTGTGGTGAGCGTGAGCGAGGCTGGCGCCTCGGTGTACTCGGCGAGCGAAGTTGCGCGCGACGAGTTCCCTGAGCTCGACCTCACGGTACGCGGCGCGATCTCCATCGGGCGCCGTCTGCAGGATCCTCTCGCGGAGCTCGTGAAGATCGACCCGAAGTCGATAGGCGTGGGCCAGTATCAGCACGATGTGCATCAGCCGCTTCTTGGCGCGAAGCTGGACGAGGTGGTGGTGAGCTGCGTGAACGGAGTGGGCGTGGAGCTGAACACCGCCTCTGCGCCGCTTTTAACGCGCGTTTCGGGAATCGGCGAGTCGCTCGCGAAGCGAATAGTGAAGTGGCGCGAGGAGAACGGCGCGTTCAAGAGCCGCAGCGACCTGAAGAAGGTCAGCGGGCTTGGTCCGAAGGCGTTCGAGCAGTCCGCGGGCTTCCTGCGCATTCGCGGGGCGGCGAATCCGCTTGACGCGTCGGCTGTGCATCCCGAGAGATATGCGCTCGTGGAGCAGATGGCGAAGGACCTCGGCGTGAAGGTGGGCGAGCTCGTGGGCAACGCGACGCTCGCGGCGAAGATCGACGTGAGGCGCTACATAACGAACGACGTGGGCGAGCCGACGCTGAAGGACATCGTGGACGAGCTGAAGAAGCCCGGGCGCGATCCGCGCGCCGTTTTCGAGAAGCCGGCGTTCCGCGACGACGTGACGACGATCGACGACGTGAAGGAGGGGATGACGCTCGAGGGCGTGGTCACGAACGTGGCCGCGTTCGGGGCGTTCGTCGACATCGGCATACACCAGGACGGGCTTGTACACGTCTCGGAGCTGGCGGACCGCTTTGTGCGCGACCCGAAGGAGGTCGTGAAGGTGGGCGACAAGATCCGCGTGAAGG
>JAFUDL010000320.1 GCA_017459225.1 Kiritimatiellia bacterium | reverse complement strand
CAGGATCAACATGTTCGCGCCGTGCCGCGTGGGCAGGGCCAATCCCGGCACGGGCCGGACGGAGTGCCTCATCTTGCATGCGACCAGCGACGACGGCCTGAACTTCAGGTTCACGGAGACGCGCCCCATGTTCACGCCGCAGAACAAGTGGTCCATCCCCCGCGCCATCGACGCAGAGGTGTACCGCGTGGGCGACAGGCTGATGCTCATGTACGCGACCCGCGAGAAGCCCGGCGCGCAGATCCAGCGCCTCGGCATCGCCTGGGCGCCGTTCGCGAGCGACTGGGCGGCCGACAAGTGGACCGAGCTTTCGACAGCGAAGCCGTTCTTCGAGCCCGAGCTTCCATGGGAGATGAAGTGCATCGAGGCGCCCACCGTTGTGGAGCGCAGGGGAATCTGGTACATGTTCTACGCGGGCGCGTACAACCACGAGCGCCAGCAGATCGGCGTGGCATGGTCGGCCGACGGCGTGAACTTCAAGCGCTGGCGCAATGAGCCTGTGTTCCCGCACGGCAAGCCAGGATCGTGGAACGAGTGGGAGAGCGGGCATCCTGGGCTCTTCGTTGACGACGACGGGCGCATCTATCTCTTCTACCAGGGTAAGTCCACCCTCAAGGGCGACTATAGCCTCTCCTGCGTAGAGGTGGTTTTCAAGGATTGACCGCGCGATGCTGAGTCCTTTCGCGTATTTAGTGTATTTCGTGGTTTAGAAATCTCATCAACGGAGAACCAAAATGAATTCCAGAAGACGATTCCTGTTGGCGTTTGTCGGCGCGATGGCGCTCGGCGGCATAGGCGCGGCGCCTGATGCCGCATTCCGCACGCCGCCCAAGGAAAGCCGTCCCGAGACGTGGTTCCACTTCATCGGCGGCAATGTGGCGAAGCCAGGCATCACGGCCGACCTCGAGGCCATCAACGGCGCGGGGATTAGCGGCGTGCAGCTCTTCCACGGGCAGTTCGGCGGACCATGGCCGGGCGTTTCGCCGCAGATCACCTGCCTGAGCAAGCCGTGGGACGGCCTTGTGGGGTTTGTGGCGGACGAATGTCAGCGCCTCGGTCTCAGATTCACCATGCAGAACTGTCCGGGCTGGGCCATGTCAGGCGGGCCGTGGATCAAGCCCGAGAACGCCATGCGCCATCTCACGTGGAGCCGCACCGACGTGGAGGGCGGCAGGCGCGTGGAAGTGAAGCTGCCTAGGTCAGGCGGCAATCAGGACTGGCGCGACTACCGTGACGTGGCGGTGCTCGCCTTCCCCGCAACGGCAGGCGACTGGAACCGCGCCCTGAAGGCGACGGTGTCGAGCGACCTCAAGGGGCTGGCCGCCGCCTGGCAGAACGGCAAGTCCGCAGGCATAAGCCCATACTCGGTCGTGAAGATCGTCTTCGACTTCGAGAAGCCCGAGACCGTGCGCACGGTGGAGTTTCCGTCCATAAACAGTCTTGGCCACGGCTGGTGCTACGAGCCTCAGACGACAGTGACGTGCGAGGCCAACGGACGCGTCCTCTTCGAGCGCGAGCTGCCTGCGGCAAACTGGCAGGACGACAGGCCGGTCACGTTCGCAATCGACGAGACAACTACGAAGCAGCTCGTGCTCACGATCAAGAACAAGCATGACATTTCGCTCGGCAAGGTGCATCTCTTCAGCTCTGCGAGAAACGACGACTGGGAGGCGCAGGCGGGCTGGACGCTCCGCAGGCTGATGCGCAACCCTCCCGCGAAGCAGAGCGAAGCCGCGTGGGTGAAGAGCGCCGACGTGAAGATTCTCTCGGGCTGCATGAAGCCAGACGGAACGTTCGCGTGGGACGCGCCCGCCGGCAACTGGGCGATTCTGCGCGTGGGCCATGTCAACACGGGCGCAAAGAACGGTCCTGCCCCCAAGGAGGGCACTGGATTCGAATGCGACAAGCTCTCGCCCAAGGGCGCGAACATCCAGTTCGACAACTACATCGGCCGCATCACCGGCAATGCTGGGCCGGCAAAGGGCAAGATGGCGAACATGCTGATGGACAGCTGGGAGTGCAGGCGCCAGACTTGGACCGACGGTCTCGACAAGATGTTTGCCAAGTGCATGGGCTACGACATTTTCGCGTGGATGCCGGCGATATTCGGCTATGTGGTCGACAGCCCCGAAATGACGGCGCGCTTCCTCAACGACTGGCGCGGATTCATCGGCGAGCTCGTCTCCGAGAACTTCTACGCGCAGATGGCCAAGCGCTGCCACGAAAGGGGCATGACGATCTCATTCGAGACGTCGTTCGGCGACGTGCTGCCCGGCGACGTGATGAAGTACTACAAGCACGCCGACACGCCGATGTGCGAGTTCTGGCAGCCGCGCCAGAGCGGATACGTGGGCTCGCACAACTTCAAGCCCGTAAGGCCCACGGTCTCCGCCGCGCACGTGTACGGCAAGAAGAGCGTGGCAGCCGAGGCGCTTACGTCCTTTGCGCTGACTTGGGACGAAAAGCTGCGCGACCTCAAGTACGTGGCGAACATCCACATGGCGATGGGAGTTTCGCACCTCGTGTTCCACACATACACGCACAACCCGCGCACAGACTGGCTGCCGCCCGGCACCTCTTTCGGCTCGCGCATCGGCACTCCGTTCCTGCGCGGGCAGACGTGGTGGAAGTTCATGCCCGACTTCACCGCCTACCTCGCGCGCTGCCAGGTGATGCTCGAGGCGGGGCTGCCAGTGAACGACGTCCTCTGGCATCTCGGCGACGAGTGGGACCACAAGCCCGACGAAGACGCCGCGTTCCCCGCGGGTCACTCCTACGACTACTGCAATCCCGACGCGTTCCTGAACCGCTTCACCGTCAGCGACGACGGCTTGTGGCAGACTCCTGACGGCACGTCATACCGCGTGCTCTGGATGCCAACGTGCAAGCGCCTCGCGCCGGAAACGCTCGAGCATCT
>JAFUDL010000319.1 GCA_017459225.1 Kiritimatiellia bacterium | reverse complement strand
TGAAGGACGTCGGACTCCCGCTCGTAGCGTTCGGCGCCGTGCTGCTGCTCGTGGGGGCGTTGGGTTATGCGTGCGGGCCGCGACAAGCGCGGCCCCTCCCGTGGCGGCGCGGCCAGAGTCCGCGCCCTACCCAGTGGGCGTTCTCCCTACACGGAGAGTTTGGGGTCCCTACACGGCGAAGCGGATGTTCTCTGCGCGGTACGTCACATATTCAAATATGTGACGTACCACGTAATCATCCCGTGGGGTTTGATTGTTCCGCACCGTAATCGCACGCGGGTTTCGGGGTTCTGTTTTCGCCAAATATTGCCATTCAACAATCGGGAAATATGATAAACTAACGGGGAACGGCGATGAATGTACTGGAAGGCATAGATGCGTTAAAGAACGGGCTGATGTGGGTCGGTCTGTCGGCGCTGGCCGCGATTGCGGTCGGCGTCATCGGTGCGTGGCTGTGCAGAGGTGTCGCGTCCGCCACGCGCCGTCTTCTGACGGTGGCAAGAATTATCGCGTTTGCGGTCGTTTCGGCATTCTGCGTCTTACGCGGCGGCGCGAAGTTCCTCATGCCGCTACCTTCAACGGGCGGGACGCCCGTTGTCCCAGTGGTGGTAACGCAAGAGGAGATTGCGCAGGGATGGCGGCTTGAGAGCGTGACGACGAATGAAGCCGTTTCATACGCGATGCCGACGAACGGAGTTGAATACATGTCGTGGTCGCTGGGCGGCGGGTATGAGATGCACTTTCCGCTCGACCTTGGCGATGATTTCGGATTCCCATTCGGCACGGGCATGGTGCGCAGGCTCGACGTACTTTCGGGCGGTATGGTGGAGTCGTTGCCGAGGCAACGGGTGGGAGGTTTGTACCATTCGTTGATGTCGATCTGCGCAGCGAGGGAGTATGCGTCGATTGTGCCGGGTGTGGGGAGGTTCTGGTGGGCGGGTGCGGCGCGGCCGGAGTCCGCGCCCTACCGTGTGAAACTCATCTCGTGGGAGGATCTCTTTGGCGGGCGAGACCGTACGGGGCAGTACAGCGCGCAGATTGAGTTTCACGACGACGGCAATTTCATCACGCGATCTAACAACGTGGAACGGGTATATCGGCGCGTGTTGCCGTACGACCTTGACAATGACGGATTGCCGAATGACATTGATCCCGCGCCGGAGGTGCCTCTTGTGCCGTCCGCCTGGAACCAGTCAGAAGAATGGGCGGCGGCGGCGTTCCCGTCCAACCCCGCCGAGATATCCGCCATGGGTGGCTACGCCGCGTGGGCTGCCGCGCGGGGTGCCGACCCCGACAGGCGGCTCGTCTCGCTTGGCGTTGTGTTCGACGACGGGAGCGTGCGGCCCACTCTGCTTGATTTCGGCGGTGTCCCCGTGGTGGCAGACGGTACGGCAGAACTGGCATTTGCCATCGATTGCGGGGCGCGGGTACCGTTCACACTCACGTCGGGGCGGCTCGGCTCTCTTGCTGTGACAGCGACGGAGCCGCCAACGCGTTCGGGAGAAGGCATGACCACGACCGAGAGTAGCGAGTTCCTGGGCTACTACGTTTTTCCGCACGAACGTACCGTGAACGACGTGAAGGTGCACCTAGACGGCCCGCGCTCCGGGTGGCTGTGCCGCACGGCGGGGGTGTCCGTTGAACCCTCCTGGTTGCCGCACTTTTCCCCTGACGATTCTGTCGAACTGACGGCGGAAGTATCGGGCTGCCACTCCAACGCCTACTTGGGCTGCACGTGGACCGGCGGCGCGGGCATCACGTTCTCGCAAGAACATTCGCTTTCGACGACCGTGACGTACGATCCGGACGAGCCCGACATCTGGGCGACCAACGGCATCGACTTGATCACGCAGTTTGTCGGCTACACCCTGACGAACCATATCAATGTCACAGTGGGGGTACAGGTAGAGCCGCCGCTTGGCTTCTCGCTTGGATGCCAAGAGATATTTTTCCTGAACGACGCTGAGCTGGGATCGACCTCGAACCGGGCTGAACGCATCCGGCCCGTGACGCTGAACCTGACTGGGCCGGTGGGTACGAACGGGACGGCGCGACTATCCGTGCAGGGGAACGTCAACCCCGTGCTGTTCCAGGTCGTGGACGGCGTGACGAACCGTGTGACATCCGAGACGGTTTTCCCTCTCGCGGTGACCGACGACTTCGCGCACACGGGAAGCAGCACTTTCTACATGTCTTGTCCAAACCTTGGTACTGGCACGATCACCGCCACGTTTACTCCCGCAGATGGCGGCGAGCCGCTGACCGACTCCGTGACGTTCCGCTGCATCGAGCCGCTGCGGAAGCTTGTGAACTCGCAGCGGGATGTGTCAGCCCCGCGAATCGTGAATCCGTCGCGTCTTGTCTATGGGACCAACGCCGTGTTGTGTGTAGACTACAACGGGCCATTTCAGGAAAGCGAGATTCACTGGCATGTGAAGGAAGGTTCTGCGACCGTAAATCCGACTGTCGGAAAGCGGGTGGTCGTAACGCCTACTGCTGCAGATGGGGTGGTTACGGTTGAGGCGCGTTTCAACGGCGACGAGATACAGCCGCAGTTTGTTCTGCCAATCGTCCAAGAGCGCGTGCTGGACGTGAGGGCGTTCGTGGTTGCGTCTGAGAGTGACGGTAGATTGAAAGTCGCCATGGAGGACGAAGACATTCGCGATCGTATTCACTTTGCAAACTTTATTTTCAGGCAAATAGGTGTTAGGTTCAATCTCCTTGGAATTGAAACGCTGTCTAATTCGTCCCAGTACTGGGACATTGTCGTGAACGAACGAACCGGGATATGGCCCTTTCGCGAGATTGCCTTGTCGGACCAGGTCCGGTCGCTCATCCAGTCCAACAATGCCAGCGGCTGCATAAACATGTATTTCGTGGGTAGCATTCGCAAGGACGCTGAAGGGAACGAAGAAGCCAACGGTTTTCGGATTCCGGGGTGCGTGTTCGTGAAGGGAGGCAGCGCGGAGCAGGCACTTGCGCATGAACTCGGTCACATGCTGGGGTTGTGGGACTGCTACGACAGATACAGGGCATCAGACGGCGAAGACCCTCTGGTGGTGCCTGATGACGGTCTGCCGATTTCGGCATCCCGTTTCCGGTCTCGCCCGCGCGACTGGGGCGACGAGACGGGACGCGGCTTCTACGCCGCGACAGACACCTATCGAAGCATTCTCCAGCAGTTCCTCATGTTCGGGGAGGAAATGCAGTACCGCTATAACCTTGACATACCGGACGGCGCGGTGGAGTGCCTCAACAACAACAACCATCAGAAACCGAGCATTGGATTTGGCGAGATAGGCGCCACATACGTGAAACCGACAAATGAAGGAGTGTACGCGAAATGAAACGAATCAAATTCATACGTCTGACCGGCGGCGTATCGCTGCTTGCAGTGACGGCATTCTGCTCAAATCCGCTTCCGCCTGAGACGATAGAGGCGGTGCGGACCATGCTGTACGTCGCCCAGCCGCCGTTTCAGGACAACTTGACGTGGGACTACAAGGTGGTCGAGCTCCACGACTATCACCGCCCCGAGGAGTTCTTTGGAATCAGGCTCAAGGGCGACTGGCCGGTCGAGAGGCGTAAGGCGGCCCTTGATGCGTTTCTCGCCACGCTGGGAGACATGGACTTCACCGACGACACGAACTACGACAGGGTTCTGGCGAAGAAGGCGACGGCCCAGTGCGCCGACATGAACTACACGAACGCGCTGCCCTATATGCGGCGGCTGGTGCTGAACAGGACACTGCCCACTTGGAGCAGGAACAACGAACTCAGCAAGCTCATCCGCTTCTCGCCCGTATGCGACGAGACGACGGCTACGATTGAAACCATCTTCACGAACCGCGTCGACTTCACATGGAAGGACCGAGAGAAGTGTTTTGACTATGCTGCAAAGATCGTTGCCGCAAGTCAGTCAAATCTTGTCTCGCAAAGTGTCTGCGACAGGGCTGCCATGGTCTTCGTCCACGACCCTGCGGAATGGCAGCTCAGTGCGGATTATGATTATTTTTGGAGACGCTACTATCCTGGTTATGCCACGAGTTCCAATCGGCTTGAGTTTCTTTCCGCGACTTTGTCAAATACGAACATCCCTTCGTGCAGTAAGTGGACTCGCTTTCAAAATCATTTCATATCCGTCACCAACCAACTTCTTTCCTCTGGTCAGCCGTTACCGTGGATTAATATGGGCGGAGAAGGCAATTGATTGTGAAGGAGAACTTGCCATGACACTTGCAACCACACTTCTTGCCGCCGCGCTTGTCATGCCGTCGATGCCACCGCCGGAGTACGACGACTGCGAGGTCATCACCAACTGCGTGTTAGACGCTTCGCGAGGTGACGCGAAGATGTTTGCATTGAAGATCGAACTTGACGCAACTTCGTCCAACGGCGTTGAGGTCGTATTTGGCCGTGACGCGGACGGCGACGGCCTCCTTTCGCGGACGGAAGAGACGATGTCCGTCGGCTACGATTGCGGCGAGTGGAAGGTCGTGAATCTCTTGTCCGGCGACAAGTTTTCCAGTGCAGGCACTTCTGGGCGCACTGCGCTCGACTGGAAACTGCGGCTCAATGGGAATCGAACGCCGCGCTCCCTTGCCGTAACGGTGAACGGCCAGCCAACGTTCACGCAACTGGCCACGCCGCCGCCGTTCCTTTTTGATCCGACATGGAACGCTGCAAAAATAATTCGACGAGGACAATCCGATCCGAATCTGCAGGTGGTCTGTTCGGTGGATAACATCCCGCTTGTCATCCGACTTAGATGACGGTACGAACGCAGAGAGGTACAACACGGTGTGCTCGAACGTACT
>JAFUDL010000318.1 GCA_017459225.1 Kiritimatiellia bacterium | reverse complement strand
GCCCAAGCGCTCTATTGCGAAGAACACCATCCCTATCGCCGCGAGGCCGATCGTCATGCCTCCTGTGCCCACGCGCAGCAGCCACGTGCGTCCTTTGCGGTCGACCAGCGCCGCTGCCGCAATCGTCACGAGCATGTTCGTGAGCTTCACCGCCAGCTGTCCCCAGTTCGCGAAGATCCCCTCGAATCCCGCGCTGTGGAGAATCGTCACGAGATAGCTCGTAAAGGAGCTCATGCCCGTCGTCTTGTTCAAGGTGAGCACAAGGCAGGCCAACAGGAACGGAATCACGTAGCGCCGCTGGAGAAGAGTTTCGGGTTTCGAGGTTTCGGGGTTCCGGGATTCTGACGAACCATTCAGACTTCGAGACTGCGAAGCCTCGAGACTTTCAGACTTCTTCTTCAGCCAGACGGGGCTTTCCTTAAGCTTCAGACTTCCGAAGAAGAGCACTGCGACGGGAAGCATCGTCCACCAGAAGTTGGCGCCCCATGCGGCGACGCGGCCCACCTCGTCGGCCTTGTCCGAAGCGCCGTACCATGTGGCAACGAGGCATCCCGCGCCTGCCGCTACGACAAGTCCGAGACCAAGGCAGAACTGGAACACTCCCGTGCCTCGTCCGCGTATGGCCGGCGGCAGGGTCTCGGTGAGGTACATCGGCATTATCACCGCCATATATCCTGCGCTCATGCCTTGCAGCACCCTTCCGGCATACAGCAGGGGAAACGAGCCGAGGGACAGGCTCACGATGGGTATGGCAACAAGGAACATCACCGCAGAGGCCACGATCATCCGCTTTCTGCCGAACCATTCCGCAAGCATGCCGGCGGTAAGCGAGGAGAGAATCCCGCCAAGCAGCACCGCTCCGACGATGTGGCTGATCTGTCCCTCGGAATAAACGCCCATCGCCTTCATGTACGGCTCGGCCGCTGCGATCACGCCGAAGTCCACGCCATACAGAAATCCGCCCAGCCCGGCTATCGCGATTAGAAGAGCCGAGCCCTTGTTTTTTATGTCGCTCATGGAAATAGTTTACCAAAACGCCGGACGATGGTCAAAGGTCGAAGGACGAAGGGCCAAAAGTCATCGCGTCGATGAAGCGGTCGAAGAAATCTTCGTTTCCGCCTAGCTCGACGAGCTTCACGGAGCGGGCGAGCTCGACGACGCGCGGACGAAGCTCCGGGAAGAGAAGCAGCCTAGCGGCGCCCGCGAGCGCGGCGTTTCCAAGTGGGAAGGTGCGTGCGGAAGGAACGTTCGGGATCAGCCCCACAACGGCAGCCGAAGATGGATTGAGCGCGCAGCCAAAGCCGCCGGCGAGGTAGATTGACTCAAGTTCGTCAGGCGCAACGCCCGCTTCGTCAAGCATCACCGATATGCCGGCAGCGACTGCCGCCTTGGCCAGCTGCACGGCGCGGATGTGGGAGTTCGCAAGGCGTATGCCGGGCGCAAGGAACGGCAACTCCCCCTGCGAGGCGCCTGTCTCGGAGATGACTCCCGATTTGAGAAGGCGCGCGATTGCGTCCAGTATCTCAGAACCGCGCACGCCGGCCACTTCGAAGGCGGGTCCCGCGGCAGTCGAAGTGGCGTAGATCGTGCCGTTAGCGCGCAGCGCCACTTCGGCGTTGGTGCCGAGATCGCAGAGGAGAGCGGGCGGACCCTTCGGCGTGAAATCGGCTGAAAGAAGAGCGCACACGTGGTCTGCGCCCACGAATGCGCCGATGCAGGGCGGCAGCCACACGGGGCGGCCTATGAGGACATCGTCGCAGCCTGCGAGCCAGGAGGCGCGAAACGGGATTTGCCCAAGCGGAGTTGGATCGCGAGCGGTCAGCAGATGAAGCATCACCGTGTTGCCCGTCATGACGCCATCCACAACGGACGCCGGTTGAATGCCGGCAGAGGAGCAGGCGGAGGCAAGAAGCGACGCAAGGGCGTCCGCGACGAGACGCTGCATGCGCTGCAGGGCGGATGGAGAACCCGCGGCGGCGATTCGCCCTACGACGTCAGGCGAAACCGCGGTCTGCGGATTTATGCAGCCCTTCTCGGCGAGCAGAGTCCCCGTGCGAAGGTCATAGAGCGCAAGCGCGAGCGTGGTGGAGCCGATGTCGACCGCGAACCCCACGCCATCGCAGTCTCTGGCCGAACCTTCAGGACGCGCCCCAGCAAGCAGCACCGGCGCCGATGCGGCGGCGCGACGCGTTGGGCAAGACGCCGCGCGCGGACAACTTCCGCATGCGCCGCTGCATGCCTTTGGCGAATCTGGTGGTTCTTTCATGCGAAGAAAGTTTCGAGGTTTCGAAGTTTCTGGTTTCGGTTCTTCTGCACTAGGCGCTCGTCAAACAATCAACATGCAGTCGCCGTAGCTGAAGAAGCGGTACTGGGCCTTCACGGCGAGCGCATAGGCGATGAGCATCCGCTCGCGCCCCGCCAATGCGCTCGTCATCATGAGAAGCGTGGACTGCGGCAGGTGGAAGTTCGTGAGCATGCAGTCGCACACCTTGAACTTGTACGGCGGGTAGATGAAGATGTCGCTCGCGCCGCTTCCCGGCACCACGAGCGGCTCGCCCTCTCCTCTCTCGCGCGACGCCACCGCCTCGAGCGTGCGCACGCTCGTGGAGCCCACGCAGAACACGCGTCCGCCGCGCGCCTTGCACGCGTTCACCGCCTCGGCCGTCTCGGGCGGCACCGAGAACGCCTCGAAGTCCATCACGTGCTCCTCGATGTTCTCCGCCTTCACTGGGCGAAAAGTGCCCGGCCCCACATGCAGCGTCACCGCGACGCGCTGCACGCCCTTCGCGTCAAGCGCGGCGAATATCTCAGGCGTGAAGTGCAGCCCCGCCGTGGGCGCGGCCACGCTCCCCACATGCTTCGCGTAGATCGTCTGGTAGCGCTCGCGGTCCGCAGCCTCCTCCTCGCGCGTCCCCTCCCGCCGCACGTACGGCGGCACAGGGGTACGGCCGAACTCGTCGAGAAGCGATGCGAGAGGACGCCGCCCGCGGAATGCCGCGCGCCACATTCCGCCGCCCAGCTTCACCTGCAGCTCCACCTCAAGCTCGCCTTCCGGACCGAACACGGCGACCTGTCCCTCGCGGCTCGGCCTCCCAGAGCCGATCATGCAGTTCCACACTGTCTCCTCGCCCGCAAGCGAAGTCTCGGCCGCGCTCACCGCCTGCTCCGCATCCACTGCGGCGGCGCTCACCATCAGCACCTCCACCGCGCCCGGCGAGTCCTTCCACACGCCCACCAGCCTCGCGGGGAACACCTTCGTGTCGTTCACCACCAGAAGGTCGTTCGGCGTGATGTACTCCACGAAATCGCCCACCATCCTGTGCTCGAGCATTCCCGTGTCGCGGTGAAGCACCATCATTCGGTCTTCGCCGCGCTTCTCCGAGGGATGCTGCGCTATGAGCCGCTCGGGAAGCGGATACCAGAACTGCCTAGTCTTCACGCCTTGCGCCCTCCGCGCGCGCGGCGGAGACCGCGCACGAAATCCGCGATGCGCTTCATCGCAAGCTCGATCTTCTCGTAGCTGGTGGCGTAGCTCATCCGCACGAATCCCTCGCCGCACGCGCCGAACGCAGAGCCCGGCACGCACGCCACCTCGTGCTCATTCAGGAGGCGCAGGCAGAACTCCTCCGAGGAGAGTCCCGTCGAGCGTATGCACGGGAAAACGTAGAACGCGCCCTTCGGCATGAACGTCTCAAGCCCCATCGCGTTCAGCGCGCCCACGATGAAGTCGCGCCGGCGCTGGTATTCGCGGCGCATGCGCTCCACGTCGTCGTCGCCCCTGTTCATCGCCTCCACCCCTGCATGCTGCGCGAGAGTGGGCGCGCTCATGATGCCGTACTGGTGGATCTTCATCATCGTATCCACCACCTCGGCCGGGCCGCTCGCGTAGCCGAGGCGGTAGCCCGTCATGGCCCAGGACTTCGAGAAGCCGTTCAGGAGCACCAGACTGTCCCGCAGCTCCGGCAGGCTCGCGAACGAAATCGGCTTCGGCGCCTGCCTGCCGCCCGCAGCAGGCGGATACACGAGCTCGCCGTACACCTCGTCCGCCAGCAGCAGCAGGTCGTGGCGCAACACGAACTTCGCGATCGCCTTCAGGTCGGCGCGCGTGAGCGTGGCGCCGGTGGGGTTGCACGGGAAATTCAAGAGCAGAGCCTTCGTGCGCGGCGTCACCTTCGACTCGAGGGCATCGACCGTGAGGCGGAACGAGTCCTCCGCGCGCGTCTCCACGCTAACGGGCACGCCGTGCGCAAGGCGGATCGTGGGCGCGTACGACACGAAGCACGGCTCGTGGTAGAGTATCTCGTCCCCGGGCGAGGTGATGGCGCGCACAGCGAGGTCTATCGCCTCGCTCACGCCCACCGTGACAAGCACCTCCTTCTTCCAGTCGTACTCCGCGCCGAGGCGGCGCTTGACGTAGGCGACGATGGACTGCCTGAGCTCGGGGGTGCCGAGGTTGGACGTGTAGTGCGTGGCGCCATCCTCAAGCGCCGTCACCGCGGCGCGCGAGATGTGCCAGGGCGTGTCGAAGTCGGGCTCGCCCACGCCAAGCGAGACCACGTCCTTGCGCTGCGCCACTATGTCGAAGAACTTGCGGATGCCGCTTTTCGGCAGCTCCGCCACATGCGGGGCGATGAAGCTTCTTCCTGCCACTTGCGCCACCTCACACGACCGGCAGCCGCCCGTCTTCCGCAAACGCAGCCAGCACGCCCTTCGCCTTGTACGTCTTGAGCATGAAGTGCGTGGCGGTGGAGAGAACGCCGTCGATCGTGGAGAGCTCGGCCGAGACGAAATGCGCCACATCCTGCAGCGAACCGCCGCTCACGAATACGAGAAGATCGTACGCGCCGCTCATCAGAAAGCACGCGTCCACCTGCGGGAACTTCGCGATCCGCTGCGCGATCTTCGCAAAGCCCGTGTCTCTTGCCGGCGTGATCTTCAGCTCGATCACCGCCGTCACCTTCTCAACCTTCTTCTTCATTGCCTGTCTCCTTCGTTGCACGCCGTATATTATAGCATTTATAGTGCCTAGTGCCTAGTGCGTGGTTCGTGATTCGTGGTTCGTGATTCGTGGCTCGTGGTTCGTG
>JAFUDL010000317.1 GCA_017459225.1 Kiritimatiellia bacterium | reverse complement strand
TCGTACACATCTGGGATGCCGTCACAGTCGGCGTCCGACATCGTGAGAGCGCACGTGCTACGGTCGCTCACGCGGAAGAAGCCGTTCGTGTCCGCATCGGTGCGCGAGACGGAGAACACGTGGCTCGTTGAGGACATCGCCGTGACCGCAGCCTCCACCCATTCCCAACGACTTGTGAGTGTTGGAGCCGTGAAGAGGTCGAGCGCCGTGCCGAGCGGGAACATGTTCGTGGGCCAGGCGACTTCGAGCGTGACGGAATTCGACATGACCGCGATTGAAGTGAATCGCAGCTCGGCCTCCGGATCACCCGGCGGGTCGGGATCTGTGCGCAATGGCGGCCCCTTCCTAAAAGCCAAGATAGTGAGCACAACGGCGAGCGGCAGAAACGCGGCGAGCCGATATGTGGGCACACTGCGCAGCGCACTCATCTTCGGAGGATGTTTCGCCAAAAGTCCTAAGATGCAGCGCGCAACGAAAAACAGCAAGCCAGATGATGCCAGCAAAACTGGATATAATAGCCAAATCTTCATTGACGTCTTATATCTCTCATTCAGATATCTCTCATTCAGCGGCGAATGTTACAGCGAGGCGCGCTTCGCCGGCGGCGTCCGCCTTGACTGTGAACGTCAGCTGAGAACAGCCCTTGTTTGGCGAATCCCATTCGTTCGGGCCCTTAGCCGGCGCCACGCGCCACTCGCCGACGTCCCGCCCAGTCTGGACAAGGCGTAGCGTCTTTCCATTCTGCCGCAGAACGAGCGCTCTGCCGTCCACCTCCGCCTTCGCGCGCGTGTTCATGCACCAGCGCACCTCGCCGCCTGGACGAAATCCCTTCACGCTGTCGGTCAGAACATAGCTTTTCCCGTCAGCGGACATCCTGCCGCTGCGCACAACCTGGGACGCGTTCGTGTACAGCGACGAGAGGTCGAGCGCCACTTCGCTCGGCGGCTCCTTCCGCACGCTCGTGAACTTGGCGTTGCCCTTCACGTTCTGCTGGCAGCCGTCCAGCATCAGCACGTTGTGCCCCCATGTGCTGAGGCGGAATATCTTCCATCGGTCGGCGTTCTGCGCAGCGCTCCACAGATTCATTCCGCGCTTCTCGATGCCGTAGTAGCTCTCGGCTCCAAGGTCCACCGCCCAGCGCACGCCCTTCGTGTCCATGACGAACGACCCGGCGTCCATGTGGCCGTGCGGACCCGACGGGCTGCCGCCCTTCATGCCCACGAACAACGCCTCGTCGTCGTTCCAGCTAGAGCGCTGCACCGTTATCGGCACAGGACCCTTTCCGTCCCACACAAGCGGCAGACGCGACGGCGCGCTTGAAGGTGGCGGCGTCTTGATCCAGAACAGCGCAAAGGGGAAGAGCCTGTGTCCTCTGACGGCGAGCCCGTTGTCGCGCCGCGCCGCGTACGCCTTGAAGAGGTCAAGTTCGCGGTACAGGAGCAGCTCCGGGGCGTTGAACCGCTTCGCGAACCACCAGAGGGCAGGATGCGTGCCGCGTCCGCTTCCACCGTCCGCATAGTTGAAGGTCTCCCCGCTCGGACCCGTCACGAGATCGGGATAGAAGCCCGCCTCTCGGAAACCCGGTTTCGCCGCAAGGCCGAAGTCGCTTCCGAGCGCGCCCTCAAGGAGCGCGATGGCGATCACGTTGAAGTGCATCCCGTAGCTCCAGTAGCCAGGTCCTTCGGGGTAGCATCCGTTCGGGGCGAGCGCCTTCATTGAAATCGGCAGTCGGTCAATGCAGCGCTGCACGTAGCGCGTGGAATCGGAGGGATTCTCTTCGGCGAGCGCAAGCGCAGCGGCGAGAATGCCGGCGTGGCACACCTGCCCCCAATTATTGTGGGCACGGATCCACCAGAGTTTCATAAGACTGGCGTCGAGTCCGTTGCGGCGCAGCCCGGAGGCGATCTCGCGGCGCGTTGGCTCGTCGATGTCGTCGTAGAGCCAATCATAGCCAACGGCGACGGCAAGGGACATCTCGCCGACGTCGAGGAAGTGGGACGGATTCCAGTCCTCAAACGCGCACACGGCGCGCAGCTCAGCGACAGCGCGATCGAGATGCGCCTTGTTGCCGTAGAGGCGGTACGCCATCGCGAGCGTGGCGATGCGGTAGAGCGCGGTGCGGCTCACGGCGAGAAGCCGCTTGCCCTCCTTGATGCGCTGTGAAGGCGCAAGGGGCAGCATCATGTCGGCAGCGGCGCGAACGTGCTCCGCGGCGAGCTTCACGAGCTCGTCCGAGCCGGCGCGACTCTTCAGCTGCGCGAAACCGTCGGCATCCGCGAAGAGGCGCGGATGGGGGCGCTTCGCCGCGCGCTGGACAGTGGCGGCAATCTCCGGGCGCGCGGCGTCCGGCATGTCATTCGATGCAGGCGGGCGGGCAAATGCAGTGCCCGCAAAAGCGACTATGGAGAATGCAGCAAGCAGGTAATTCATCATGAGATTCCTTTCGCAGTTGAGATTATACCAAAAATCCCATCCGCTGAGAGTTTGAAAGTTTCGGCAAATGCATTCTGCCGCGGATATGCATATCCGAATTTACGCGTTTGCCTAACGGCGGGATTTATGGTAAAATTACAGCCGAAAGTGCGGGGCGTCATTTCCCGCGCGGTTGGTTCATGTCGAAAAGGTTGGCCTCAGATTCTAAAAAAGGAGAATCATCATGAGAATAAGTGCATTGAAAATCGCGTTCGCGGCAGCGGCAGGTCTTGTCCTTTGCGCGCATGCGCGCAGCGTAAGCGTGGCGAAGTTGACGGATGCATCCGTCACTTTCGCATTCGGCGCGCAGGACGGCAACGACTACGAGCTGATCATGGCGCACGGCGCGCAGGACAGGGAGGACGACAAGCGCGGATGGACCGCGTTCGAGAAAGTGGCCGACGTCGCATGGGACCAGACCACTTGCACGTACGAGGTGCCAGAGGCGCTGCGCGACGGCCGCTATCTGCGCTTCTTCCTCATGCAGCGCAGCAACCTGCCCTATGCGAAGGAGCTGAAGAGCGTCTCCTCCACCGGCCTGCAGTGGGTCAACACGGGCGTCGCACCAAACGGGCGCACGGTTGTGGACTTCCGCTTCGGCAAGATAACGTACTCCAACCAGACGGCATTCTTCGGCCAGGGCTGGGCGGGCAACCAGTACCTGCTAAACCAGCAGAACCGCAACGGCGGCCAGGGCTTCATGTTCCACAGCGGCGGACAGGACCTCGGCTTCGTCACCGCCAACACCGACTACCGCTGCCTGATTGACGACGACAACAAACTCTACTTCTCCTACAACAACATCACCAACACGATCTCGATTGGCCGCGGCGTCGGCTCGGGCAGCCTCGCGATATTCGGCTGCAACACCGGCAGGAACCTTGCGGCGTTCTCCTTCTACGGCATGAAGATCGCAAACGACGGCAACTACCAGCGCAACTTCAGTCCCGCACTGGACGCCAACGGCGTGGCCGGTCTCTACGACCAGGTGGGGAACTTGTTCTACAAGAGCCAGACCGAGACGCCGCTCGTAGCGGGCGAAGAGTTCGACGACGACCGCTTCGGCCGCGTGGTGGATTCCACCCCCTCGTTCAAGTTCCACCGCTCCATCTCAGTCGTCGCGCAGAACGACAACACCGTCGTCTTCGCATTCGGCAACCCCAACGGCAAGGCATACAAACTCTACGCCGCCTACGGCTCATACGACCGCGGCCGCGACAAGAACGCATGGGACTCGTTCGACGAAGTGGCAACTATCGCCGCAG
>JAFUDL010000029.1 GCA_017459225.1 Kiritimatiellia bacterium | reverse complement strand
TTTCCGCACTCCAAAGATTGGGATTCTCTACCGTGAAATCCAATCTTGTTGTTGTACGCTTGTTGTCTCCCACTCCATCACCTCTGCCCACCTCCTTGAACTGCGCGTCGTACAGCGTCGCACTCACACCCTGCGCATCACCGTAGGTTTCCACCGCCACGTTCACGGTTGCGTTCTTGTACCCCTCGCCGAACTTTTGCGTAACAACGAAATCTGCGATACCGGCCTTCGGACGAGACCAGAGCGACACGTCGCGGAAGAGTCCCGAGAAACGCAGCATGTCCTGATCCTCCACGTAGCTGCCGTCACACCAGCGGAACACCTGCACGGCGATCTCGTTCTCGCCGTCCTTCAGGAATGGCGTGATGTTGAATTCGCTTGGCAGCTTGGAGTCCTCGGCGTATCCGACTTTCTCGCCGTTGATCCAGGCATAGAGTGCAGAGCCCGCGCCCTCAAAGCGGAGAATCGTCTCGCGGCCTTTCCACGCGTCCGGCAGGTGGAACTTGCGCTTGTAGGACATGGCGGGGTTGTAGTCGTGACGCCCCGTCTCCTTGTCGAGGATCTTCGGCCACGCGAACTTGTGCGGATAGCCGTGTGCGATGTAGTGCGGCATCCCATAGCCGCGCATCTCCACGCAGCAGGGCACGTCGATCGTCTCCCACTTCGACACGTCGAATGACGGACTCTCGAATACAAACGGACGGCGCTGCGGATCGCCGCTCCAGTGGAACTTCCACGTGCCGTTCAGCGACATCTTCCACGGCGTCTCGAATTCCAGCGCATCCGTCAACGCGGCCTTCGCGTTCGCCAGCGGCATCGCATACGTTGCCGCCGGCATCCTGTTGAAGGAGTTGACGTCAATGTTCTCCCAGTCGCGCACGATAGGTGCACGACCGTCCGTTTGCTTCGGAGCGGCCGAAAACCCGAGGGTTACGGCGGTGGAAACGGCAAAAAGGACAAGAGTTCTCATGCCAATAGTATATCATATTGCAGACGTGTCTGAATTCATCTGCAACCAGACGGGGACAATCAATGTTGCAGTTCAATTTCGAACGGGGTGGCGGGGAGTCCAGCCGAGTTGACTAGGTTCACGTCAGGGTCTGGCGACCAGGCGTACCGTCCGCTCATCGGCATTCCACGCGCCAACGGTGAATTTAGACACAGCGTCAGGCGCCTCTACGAGAACAGACTTCGACTCTCCCGGCATCAGGCAGAACCAGTTGTCCGAGTAGAACGTCGGCTTCACGTTGCGGCCCTTCGCATCCCTTGCAAGGACCTTCACCATAAACGCAATTCCCTTGCCGGTGTTGCGCACCATGACGACGGTGCCATTGGACGACTTCTCGGCGACAACCGCCAGCGTCGTCTTCGCGAGAGAATCCATTGTCTCGAATCCTGCCGTCGTTGGTCCGTCCATCTTCTTCGGTCCTGTGTACTTGCTGGTCGAGCGCCAGTAGACCGTCGAATCAATTTCCTTGCCGTTCTCAAGGAGCGCGAGGCGGATGAAGTGCACGGGCGTGAGGCCGGACGGAAGCTCGAGTTTGAAGAGGTCCTTGCACGTCTCGGCCGGAACTGCGGCCTTGAATGACTTCTTAGCGAGGAGTCGCGTGCTGAAGTCGTACACCTCGGCGCGCACTTCCACCTGACGGTCTGAGACAGTGTCGTTCATCACTGACACCGTGTTGTCGAGATAGTCGAACTGCGCGTGCAGCGGCGCGAGCGCGCTCTTCTGCGCGAAGAACGCGGAGGTGAGGCCGAGCGAGTGGTCCCACGCGTGCGAGCCGATCTTAGGAACGGGCGTGTTCGCGTACCAGAAGAGGACGCCCGTAGCCTTGCGCGTGGCGAACGCGCGGTTCCAGACCTCCCAGAGCGCGCGGTGGTTCATCGCGTCGACGGCCTCCGACTTGCGGCAGTACTCGTCGAGCGACCTGGCCCGTCCGTAGGCGTTGACCATCACGTCGTGTACCGTCGTCATGTCGTCGAAGCCACCGCCCTCGCGGTAGCGCCACGCCTCGCGGTCCATCGGCCAGAGCATCTTCTCGGGCATGAACGTGCGCAGATACTCCGCGTCCGGAAGCGCGCATGTTCCGTATTCGGGGTTGAATCCGTACGCGCGGCTGCCGCGGTCCGACGCCGTGTCCTCGTAGTAGCGCATCGGGTTGACGATCTTGTAGGGGCTGCCGTCATGCACGCCCTGCGTTTCGGACGACGGCATGTAGGAATGGGTCGGGTCGAGCTTCGCGATGAGCTCGCGGATACCGGTCGTCTCGGAGGACTCGTTGGAGCAGACGTAGTGCCCCAGCGACGCGTGGTTGCGGATGTGCTTCACGGTGTCTGCAACGTTCGCGAGGTAGAGCTCGCGGTCCTGCGGATGGGCCGTGTCGCCAGTCATGAAGAACTCCTGCCACACGACGAGACCGTACTTGTCGCAGAGGTCATAGAAGTAGTCGCTTTCAACGATGCCACCGCCCCAGAGCCGCACGAAGTTGACGCCCGACTCTGCAAGGAGCCGTACTTCAGCCTCCATGCGCGCGTCGTCCGTCTTCAGCATCGCCTCGGGAATCCAGTTAGTGCCGCGCACGAACATCTTGCGTCCATTTACGTAGAACTGCCTGTCATGATTCTTGCCGTTTGCGTCCTTCCCGCCGGTGCTCGTGATCTCGCGCACGCCGAAGCGCACCTTCACCTGGTCGTACACCTCGCCCTCTCGTCCCTTCTTGTCGCAGTACGAGGTGAACACCGCGGTGTACAGATTCTGCTCGCCCTTGTTGCGCGGCCACCAGAGCTTCGGGTTTTCGAGCTTCGCCTTGAAAGTCTTCACCCCGTATTCTCCACGGGGCACTCCGATGTGCGCGCGCTGCTTGATGCCGGTGCCCTCGACCATGAACTCGACGAACTGGCCCATGCCACTACGGCCCGCGTAGTTGTCGATGGAGACTTCGGCCGTGATCTCCACCTGCCTGTGCGAGGCGTCGAGGAACTTGGTGCGAACAACTGGATCGGCGAGCCGCGTGGGGCCGGTAGCGAAGAGCTTGATCGGACGCCATATCCCCGTGTTGCGGTCGCGTATGCCGTCCGAGAACGTGAAGTCCCAGCCGACGGACATCAGCATCGTCACGTTCTTGCCGATCAGCCCGTCCCCGCCGTTGCGCCATTCGCCTGCGGCACCCCACGACTTGCCCTTCCCCTGCGGACGCGGATCGCCGGGTATGTCGACGGGTGACACCTTCACTGCCAGGACGTTGCGTCCGCCCGGCTTGACCAATGCCGTCACGTCGAAGACCTGCCTCCTGAACATGCCCGCCGTCTTGCCAACGGCCTGTCCGTTGATCCAGATGTCGCCGCGGTAGTTGATTCCCTCCGGCGCGAGCCACACTTTTCTGCCCTTGAAGTCCACCGGCACGTCGAACGTCGTACGGAACCACGCCGTGTAGTATTCAGGATCTACGTCGTTGAGGTCGGGAATGGTCTTCAGCTTCCGCCGGTTGTTCAGTCCGTAGTAGGGATCCGGCAAGAGTCCATTGCGGACCATGTTGTCGAGAACCGTGCCGGGAACATGAGCGGGCAGCCACTTCGAGTCGTCGAAGTCCCCTGAGGATACGACGCGGCCAGAAACCGCGAGCGCACCCTCCCGTCCCATTTTCCACGTTCCGCCGACAGTCACGGCGTCACGCTCGACGAACGGAACGGCCATCGCAGCGCCTGCCACGACGGCAATTCCGGCTATCAAAACAGTCTTTCTCATTGTCATGTCCTTTGCTGCAGCTGAGACTTCGCGTCCATCCTGGCCAGAATCACTCGGGAATGATCTCGTAGCCGTTGATGCGCGGATCGCGATCCTCGTTGCCGATTTTCTTGCCCTTCACAAACGAAAGGACGACAAGTCCCTTCGAGTCGGATTTCATGTGCTTCAAATCTATCGAGCCCGCCCTGTTCTGTCCGGCGAACGCGGGGTCGAAGTCCTTGAGCACCGTATCGCCGTTCACGAGAACGTTCATCCTGTTCCTGCCGCCGCATTTCGACTTTTCGCTCTCCGCGAAGTGAAGTCGCACCGTGTACGGCGCATTCGCCCGCGTCATGAGATTTGAATAGACCGACTCGCTCCACCTGACAGTGCGATAGATGTCGGGCGGACCCGGATTGGCGCAACCCTCCATCTCCACGTCTTCGGTGCGGAATCCCACAGGCGCCTCGAGGAAGCCGGGATCCTTCTCGAAGTTGCCCCGGTTGTATCCGCCGCAGTTGATGCGCACGACGTCTTTTGCGACGAGCGGCTTGGGAAGGAAGCCGAAGCCCTTCTGGTGCGCCCACTGCGGAGCATCGACCATGGTCACTTCGTTCGGGCCGACCAGCTCCGACTTGGCGGCCGTCACGTTCCAGCCGTCAACCGTCACGAACGGCGCCTCGCCCGCGAGCTGCACCGTGTCGCACATCGCGAGGATGCGCTTCGTCTCGCCCGGCAGAAGCGAGACGTAGTTGTCGGAATAAGTCGTGGGCAGAACGCGCTTGCCAGACTTCACGCCGCGAAGCTGGAGGTGGGCCATGAGCGCAACGGACGCCGAGGAGTTCTTGAGCACGATGCCGACGTACGTCTTTCCGTCCCGATCAATCGTCTTCGCGCGCGTCTCAAGCGTGACCATGGGCAGCTTCTCCAGGTCCCGGAGGTCGTCGTAGCGGACGATCTTGTTGTCGTCCTTGAGCTCCTCCGCCTTCGCGGGATTGCACGCCCTGTTATGCCAGTAGAAATTGTCGTCCACAAGCTTGCCGGCCGCGTCGAAGAGCTCGGCCTTCATGAAGTGCACCTTGGAGAGTCCGTCGGGCCACTTTACGTCGCCGAGCTTCTTCTTCTCCGCCGCGCCGAGCTTGACGGGGAACTCCTGCGTGCCCGCTGACGACCCGTCAAGATTGAAGATCGAGAACTTGGCCGTGCCCGCGAAAGGTTCGCGACCGTGGTTGACCGCCTGCACGATGCCGCCCTCCGCCGACTCGTTGAAGAATACGTGGCGCACGCCGCAAGCCTTCTTGATGCCGAAGTACGTGCCGTGAGTGTCGAGGTCGTACGTGAACGACTGCCAGATGAGGCTCGGCTGCGCGGGGATGCTCATCCAGAGGAGCGCGCCTTCCATCGGCTCGAACATGCGCCCGATGCGCCCTTCGTAAATGGCCCTGTGCGTCTCGTAGTTCATCAGCTGCGCCTTGCGGACGAAATCCGGGAAGTTCTTCACCTCGCCGTAGCGAGTGGCCATGAAGCGCGGGTACTTGCGTCCACCGCCTGCACCCATGTTGTGCTCGCCCCAGGCGTCCGTGATGCCGTCCCAGTCGCTCTTCGGGAACATCGCCATGAGCGACTCTATCGTCGGAATCGACACGCCACCGATCTCCGTCTTGAACGTCTCGCTCTTGCGCCACGACGGGTCGTCCATGAAGCGCGAGAAGCGCGCCGGCGGCGCCCAGTCGTACGGGCCGCCGGAGTTGAAGCCGTACCCCCCGCCTGAGTTCGCCTGGTAGTGGCGCGTCGGATCAAGCTCCTTCAGCAGAAAGCGCATCTCGTCGTCGAGATACTTCGGCGGCGTGGCCTCATTGCGCGCGCACCAGAGAACCAGCGACGGGTGGTTGCGGAACCTGAGAACGGTGTCGCGGACGTGCGCAAAGTAGAGGTCGGTGTTGACGGGATCGATGGAGTTGAACTGCCACAGGTCCTCCCAGAGCATGATTCCGTACTTGTCGCAGGCGTCCGCGAGCTCGTCGCTCTGGCTCATCCCGCCCCAGTCGCGGATCATGTTGAAGTTCTCTTCGCGGTGAAGCCTCACCTGATGGTCGATGCGCTCCCTGCGCACGCGCTTGAGCATTTCGTCGAGTCCCCAGTTGCCGCCCTTCATGAACACGCGAACGCCGTTGACGGCAAGCGCGAATTCAGGCTTGTTCCCGGCAAAGTACTCAAACTTGCGGATGCCGAACCTGAGCTTCTTCCCGTCGCTCGCCCTGCCTGCCGCCTCAAGCGAAATCTCCATGTCGTAGAGATTCGGCTCTCCAAGTCCGTTCGGCCACCATAGCTTGGGATTCTTCACCGTGAGCGCCGCGAATTCCGCCGGGGCGAAGGCGACAGTCTTCGTCTCGGACGGGCCGAGCGAGACTTTCTTCGACACCTTCACGCTGTCGAACGCGACCGTGACGACGCCGTCAATCGGCTTCTCGGAAAGATTCCTCACGGGCACGTTCACGCTCACCGTCGCCGTGTCGAGCTTGGGTAGTGACGGAATATCGGTGACCACCTGGGGATCAAGGAGCTTCGCGTCGCCTGTCGCCGAGAGCGTCACCTTGCGCCAGATTCCCGCCTCTCGGTCGCGCACGCCGCTAAGCCAGTCCCAACCCACAGAACAGCCGAACACCGGCCCGTCAAGCCGCGCCACGCCTCCGCATGGTCCGCCCGTCGTGCCCATAGTGTGCTCGCTCGGAAGGCCCACCGTGGGCTGCGGCGAGATTCTTACGGCGATGGAGATGTCCTTGCCGGCCTTGGCGTCGCCGCTTTTCGCGAGGTCGAACGACGCGCGCTTGAACGCGCCTGTCATGCGGCCCGTGATGCGTCCGTTCACCCAGATCTCCGCCTGGTAGTTGATGCCGTCGAAGTTGAGCCATACGGTCTTGTCTTTGAAGTTCTCTGGAATCTTGACCTTGGCGCGATACCACCAGTCGTGCTTGTTCAGCGATTCCGGGATGATCTCGGGGCGGTTGTTCTCGCCGTACGTCGGCTCGGGATAGACGCCGTTGTCGACGAGGGTGGTGAGCACGGTGCCAGGAACGGTCGCCTTGTACCAGCCCTTCACGTCGAAGTCGTTGCGCGAGATGCGATCGCCCTCAGTCGGCTGCTTGGCGGAGTTCTGCTTGTACCAGCCCTCTTTCTTCGCCTGCGCTTCGACGACCGTGGCGTCCTGCATCGTCCAGTCCTTGAGCTCCACTTCGCAGATGGCGGCCATCGCCGCCGCAGAGGCGAGCGACATGGCTGCAGCAAACGTGAGTCTTGATTTCATGAGCTTGTGCCTTTCCTCAGTGTCCGCAGACTTCCCTGAACACGGGCCTCACGGCCTTCTCCCAGATCAGATAGCCGTCGTGGTTCGGATGAAGAAGATCGGGCATGATGGAGCGCGGCAGGACCTTCTCCGCACCAGGCTCCAGGAACTTGTCGTTGAAGTCGCACCAGATCACCTTCTTGCCGTCGGCATATCCCTTGATGATCTCGTTCGTCTTCTCGTTCTTCTTGCGGTAGTAGTTCGCCGCGTTCTCGGCACGCGGGAAGATCGGCAGCAGCAGCATCTTCGACTCCGGATGGGTCTTCTGCGTGATCTCGATGATCCGCTTGATGCCTGCCGCCACGTCCTCGGCGGAGTCGTTGCCGTTGTTCGTGCCGATCATCAGCATGAAGAGCTTCGTCCTGTAGCCCACCATCTCGCCGTTCAGGAAGCGCCACACGAGATGCTCCGTGCGGTCGCCGCTGTGCCCGAGGTTGAGTATCTTGTAGTCGGCGCAGAGCTTCTTGAACACTTCGCGGCCGTTTCCTTCCCAGCCGTGGGTGATCGAGTCGCCGAGGAATACGACGTCGAACTCCCCTGTCTTGTTCTCCGCGAGCTTGCGGCGGCGGTCGGCCATGCGGTGGAGGTACTCCGGCGTGCGGCGGGGAATCGCCTGCGCGGCGCGCGGCATGTTCCCGCCATCCGCCGCCAGGATGCGCTTCAGCACAGGCACCAGCGCGCGCGCCCAGATGCGGCGGCCCGCGTCGTTCGGGTGAAGGAAGTCGGGGCAAAGCTCCTTGCGGAGCACGCCGTTCAAATCGAGCAGCCTGTCGCCGAAGTCGCAAACCACCACGTTGTTCCATCCGTCGAGCTGCCTAAGAGATGCGTTCACGACGTCGTTGCGCTTCCTGAGCGGGTCATCCGGACGCTCCCCGCGCGGAAGGATCGTATGCAGTACGATCGTCGCCTGCGGCTGGCGCTCTCGGATGCGCTGGATCACCTCGCTGATGCCTGAGAGCGTATCGACGGGCGTCTCGCGCTCGTACGGACGGTGCCCAGTGTTGTTGGTGCCGATCATCAGCACGATGGCCTTCGCCTGGTACCCGTCGAGCTCGCCGTGGTTGATGCGCCAGATCACGTGTTCGGTGCGGTCGCCGCTGACTCCGAGATTGAGCGCCTTGAACGGCTCTGCCGCGAAGACCTTGTTCCACACCTCGCTACCCTCGAGCCCGTGCGTGATCGAGTCGCCGATGAATACGACTTCGCTGCCGCCTGCCTTGACGAGCTTCTGCTTCTCAGCAAAGCGCTTCTGCCACCATCCGTTCGGGTCGTCGGACTGCGGACCGGGACGCTGCGAAAGCGGTTCATA
>JAFUDL010000316.1 GCA_017459225.1 Kiritimatiellia bacterium | reverse complement strand
GTCCTGCCGCCATCCGACGCGCCCCTCCAGAACATCGAGAAACACGCGCTCGACGTCGTCAGCGCCTACACGGCGCGTGCAGTGGAAAAGCGGACTCCCATGTCCGGCGCGATACTCCAAGTCGAAACATCCGTCGCTCTTCCCGCCTACGTCATCATAGTCGCATGCTACCTGCACGAAGTTCTCGTCATCCGCCTCGTCGAAAAGAATCATGAACTCACCGCGCAAGTCGTCGTTCCGAACGAGCTTGCGGATCAGTTCCGCAGTCGCCTCGCGCTCCTTCATTCTCTCGGTTTCGATCCGCATTGACTGCTCCTTCTCTTTGCGTCCTTTGCGTTCTTTGCGGCTAACCCTCAATGGCAATTACTATTGGCATTGGCAACATTTCCACATTGGCAACATTCTCTTCGATTCCTCTACAGAAAGATGGACATGTAATGCGGAAGCGTGAGCATCTTTCCCGCGACGCCCACGTTGCCGCCTGTCAGCTTCACTCCACAGCGTATCGACTCCGACTCCAGCAGCGCATCAAGCGAACGCGTACGACCATTCGAGGACTTCACCTCGACAGGGAGAACGCCCTCCTCCGTCTCAAGGATGAACTCAACCTCCGCATCGTCGTTTCTGTAGTAACGGATCGGATGCCCGCCACGCTCAAACACCCCGGCTATGAGGTTTTCATATATGCCGCCCTTGACGCCGCCTTTCAGCGTGCCGTTCAGGAGTTCGCGCTTGGCAAGCATCCCGTACGTGGACATCAAGAGCCCCACGTCAGAAAGGTAGAGCTTGAACCATTCCTCCTTCACATAGCCAGACAGACCCGGCAGCGCGACGTTCACACATTCCGCAAATGTCGCAAGCTTCGCGTCCCTGAGCCACACGACGCTTGAAAGGTACTTACGGGCAGTTCCGCGATCTTCCACTTCCGCATACTTGAACTTCTTGTTCTCCTTCGCAAGGATGCGCGGAATCGCACGGAAGCAGTTCTCGACCTTCGGGATGTCCGTCTTGTCGGCGTACTTGTGGATGTCGGCGATGTAGTCCGCGACAAGCCCCTCCTGCAATGACTGAACCTCCCCGAAGTGTCCACGTTCCATGAACGCGCTGACGACGGCGGGCATTCCACCGACAACCGCATACTCGCGAAAGAGGGCGTGAAAGCGTTCGTTCACGGCATCTGGCACGCGCTCGCGCCGCTCGAAACATCCTCTCACGAGGGACAACGCCTCCTCACCGAACCCCTTGGCGGCAAGGTATTCCTCGAAAGACAGCGAATGCATGACAACCTGACGCTCGAACCCCACGGGAATCAACCTCGGCGTCTTCTTGTGCTTCCCCTTCTTGTACTTTATGCCGAGAAGAGATCCTGACGCAATGACATCGTACCTACCGTCAAGCGCAAGCGGCTTGAACGCCGTCCGTGCATTGGGACAATCCTGTATTTCGTCAAGGAATATGAGAGTGTTTCCAGGAATGAGCTTTACATCGCCGCGCATCGCAGTAAGGCGCTCGCATATCGAACGCACGTCCAAGGCCCCCTCGAATATTTCCACGCATTGCGGATCAATCGCAAAGTTGATCTCAATGAAACTTTCGTAGTTCTCGCGACCGAACTTCTCGATGATATAGGTCTTACCAATCTGCCGCGCTCCGTTCACCAAGAGGCACTGATGCGGACGTTCGGCTTTCCACTGAACAAGATAGTCATAGAATGTCCGTTTGAGTTCCATAGGCCCTTTCTCCTTCGAAAACACGCGCTATTATATCACATTTTAGCCATTACAGTCAATGTGCATCATTTTGGATATTTGAGAAAGTAAAAGTTGCATCATTTTCACGGTTCTCAACAGAGATTTCTGCATCATTTTGACTGAAAATCAGTAGTCAGCTTTGTCGCAATTCAACAAGACAGACTTCCGCGCACAAACATCATCCGCGTATTCATTTCGATTCCTTGGAACGGCCGAGCGCTCAGATTCGGGAAGCGCCGCCGAAAGAAACGTCTTCCGCGCCGTCAAGCCATCGTGCGCTGCCTGCTTGCGAGCCTCGACGCTCCGCTGCCACCTGTCGCATCCGCCAATGAACGCCACCGCGAGCGCGAGGGATGAGACGAGGATCGTTCGTGCAAAGGGTTTCATGGGGCCTGCTCCTTTCGGTTGGTGTTTTTCCGTTCCTCTTTTTCTTCGCGGCGGTCGGCGAACCATTGCGCAATCATGACATAGGCGATATAGACGGCGAAAAGCGCCAGCGGCACCGCTATGACGGCATTCAGCATCGGTTTCACGCATAGGTCCCCATCTGCGATACTTTGGCACAACGAGCTGACAGATGATACAGCCCACCACACCAGCCCCACGAATATGATCCACAGCACCGTCACGCCCAGCCAAGTGGTGCGCCGCCGCTCGCGAAACACCGATCTTGGCGCCGTATCGCGATGTGTTCGGACATACTCGACAAGTTCCGCGAAAGTATGGTCGTTCTCGTACCACGCGGCATCTATGACAAACCGAAATTCCTCTTCTACATCGCCCAAGATTGCCTTCACGCCATCTCCACAAAACGCCGCAATCATGTCTAGTGGATCGCCAGGAATTAGAAAATCGTTCAACATCCCACCATAGGGCTTGATGAGTCCTACGCACTTCCGCGCGATGTCTTCGGTCTCGGCATTTGGCCACAATCCCGCGCCCCATACGTTCGGACGCCGCGCAAGTTGCTTTTCAAGCGATTTGACTAGCGCACTATAATGGTTGTCGCATAGATTCAGCCATTTGAAGCGACGCGGCGAGATCTTCTCCCGCACATCATCGCGGAGAGGCTGCACGTCCTGCGGACGTGTCTTAGACGCACATTCGGCATCTCTGCGTTTGCGTCGTCTCTTCAAGATGATATACGTCGTAACGACTCCCGCGAGCGCGAGGGATGAGACGAGGATCATTCGTGCAAAGGGTTTCATGGGTTGTGCCCTTTCTGCGTATTACTTTTCAATCAGTTTCTTGTTGAGAAGGCGTGAAAACGATTTTCTCCACATTCATCCTCGCGCGAGGGATGCGGCAAGAATCTCCCTTCGCAAAGCTTCTACTTTCGCCTGACTTCATCATTCTCCTGTTCGAACGGAAGTCCATCAATGCGGAAGGCGCATCGCAGCAGTTCTTTTTGAAGTGTTTTTCTGGCGCTACTATGAGATTCCAAAAATGTTAAGTAGCTGAATCGACCAAGTTGTCCGACGCCCCAGACAACGCCATCTTCCGGATGGTAGGAAAGCGGACGGTGCTCCTTGTTCCACGGATCTGCGGGTACCTTTGGCAGGAATTCCGGAACGAGCACGTCAAGCGCTGGCGGATTCCCGCTGCCGTTCTTCTGCCGCCATCTCGCCACGGCAAGTATGACCATTACCCTGGCTCTGGCGAATCTGACCCTTGGGATGTATTCGCCGGAAACTTGCAAAGCAGAAACAAACCCATGAGAAATTCCGTTGCCGAAACAGTTGGGGGTGAACAATGATTTGTCCGCCTGCTCCGCTGGTAGATCTTCGCCCGCGAGCGCCTTCCGGGCTGACAGGATGAGCCGAGCCTTCGTGTCGCGTGGATGGAGAGCGAACCGCATATAGCCAGGCCATCGCACGATCAAACGATAAAAAGCCTCCGTAATGCGTTCCGTCCAAGACGGCGAATAATCACAGCCAAAAACGCCGTATAGCAACGCCATGACGCGATTGATCCAGTCCATGCCAGCCTCAACGCGCGCACTCGTCATGACGTCAAGTCCTGAACGCACAATGGTGTATTCACCGCGAATGGTCCGCTCGGCATCGGCATCCGCCGCTGCATCGGCTGCCTTGACAAGCTCCGAGAACCGCTCCAGCATCGTGTCCGTCGCGAGCCCCATACCCACGGCATCGCACATCTTGCCGTAGGCGTATCCCTCTATCACGCCGCCAAGATAATGTCCGACGCACGACGGCTCGTTCTCCATGACAAGCCTGCCGAACGCATGGATTTCCGCAATCGTGTCTGTCGCGGACTCCAAATCACCGCGTTCGAGTTCGCGCTGGGCTTTAAACCGAAGCAGACGGGCAAAGTTAATAAAATCATGAATTGGCGGCATCGAAAACGTCTCGAACGGCGGCACGCGCGGACTGACATTGCGATAGGACTTCTGCCGCACGCCCTTCGACATCGTCGCAAAGAACGTCTCGTTTGACGCCAGTATCGCGTCCGCGCGCTCCGCCGCGTTTGTCAGACCTCTTGCCTTCGCCGCATAGTCTGCGCCATTGGTGAAAGCAACGCCGTAATCCAGAAACCGGTCGTCAGTCAAGTCAATCCGCCAATTTTCAGCGACGGAATAGTGGTTCGTGGCGGACAT
>JAFUDL010000315.1 GCA_017459225.1 Kiritimatiellia bacterium | reverse complement strand
TGGCGGAGACTGGCAGGGTGGCCCGCGCCGTGCTGAAGTGGCGCCGCGTCGATCCGCAGCCGGAGATCAAGGGCGTGCTCGTGAAGCATGCCGCCACCGGCGCTGGCGCGGCGAACGTAGCCGTCCGCAACGTTGCCGCCGAGCGCGGCGAGGTGTTCTTCGAGCCGTCGGCCGGTGTCGGCGAATACTTCATCTACTATATGCCGTACCGCGAGCGCAGTGGGTCGCACGAGGGGCGGCACCAGCCGAAATGGAACGACTACCTCCCGCCGGGCGCGCAGGCGAACGGGCCAGCATCGAGTTCTCCAGGCGTGCGCGACGCCGAGGTGCTGCGCTTCGAGAGCCGCACCGCGTTCGAGGCGTGGACGCCGATGGGGCTTCGCGCCACCGCGGCGGAGACGGCTGCCCTGCGCTGCGGCCATCCCGAGAACCCCGTCGTGTTCACCGAGGACCGCACGAACCCCATTCATCCGGCTTCGTGGATCCCCGCCAAGTGGGCCGGCGGCGCGGAGGCGCGCGATTCGTTCGCCGGCACGGCGCTCAAGGACGAATACTACGTGTGGCAGATCGCGCTCTGGACGCCTGGTGGCGCACTGGAGGGCGTGAAGGCGAGGTTCTCGGATCTCGTGCAGGACGGCTCCGGCGTGATTCCGGCGTCGGCGATCACCTGCTTCAACACCGAGGGCGTGAACTGGGACGGCGGGCCGATGGACATCAAGCTAGACGTTCCCGCGAACCGCGTACAGCCGCTTTGGTGCGGCGTGATGGTCCCGCCGGATGCCGCGCCGGGCGTGTACCGCGGCACGGCGACGGTCACGGCGAAGGGGATGGCGCCGCGCGAGGTCGCGCTTGCGATTACGGTGTCGGACCAGACGGCGCGCGACCACGGCGACGGCGAACTGTGGCGTCATTCGCGTCTTCGCTGGCTCAATTCGCGCATCGGCGAAGGCGACACGCCCACGCAGCCGTACAAGGCGATGACGTTCAATCGCGAGGCGCGCGCGGTGGGCGCTTCGGAAAAGACATTGATGTTGGCGGAAAGCGGGCTTCCGGCCTCGATCAAGGTCAACGGACGCGAGGTGCTGAAGAGGCCGATGCGGTTCGTGGTCGTGACGGAGAAGGGCGAGTTTGAGGTTGGCGCAGGGGAGTGTGCGGCGGAACGCGAGACGGAGGAGCGGGTGGCAGAGGGACATGTGGCGTGGCGGGTGAAACAGCGGGCGCGCAACGGCAAGTTGAGATTTGACGTGAGGGGGCGCATGGAGTTCGACGGGTTCGTGCGGTATGCAGTGGAGGCTGCGGCGGAAGGGGACGTCAAGGTGAAGGACGTGCGGCTCGTGACGGATTATACGCCGTACGCCTCTGAGTACATGATGGGCGCGGCGTACCAATGGCGCGACGGAGGGAAGAGGCCGCAGTCGTATTCGTGGAAGTGGAACGGCCCGTTCGACAGCTACTGGACGGGCGGCGCGGAGGCGGGCCTGCACGTGGAGTTCCGGGGCGGCGCGTACCACGGCCCGCTGATCGCCGACAGGTCGTACAGCTACAAGCCGCCGCAGGCGTGGGCGAACGGAGGGAGGGGAAGCGTCGAGTTCGGTGGCGCGGACGGCATGACGGTGGTCGCTCGCACGGGCGAGACCTCGCTTTCCGCCGCGCCGCGGTGGTGGGAGTTCGACCTGAACATCACGCCTGTCAAGCCGCTGGACTTGAAGCGGCAGTTCTCGCAGCGGTACTACCATGCCGACCCGACGTGGTTCGGCGAGGCCGCCGAGCATGGCGCGAACATCGTCAACATCCACCACGCGCAGCTGCTGAATCCCGTGATCAACTACCCGTTCATCGTGCAGAAGGAGCTGAAGGAGTACATCGCAGCGCAGCACGCGAAGGGACGCAAGGTCAAGCTGTACTACACGATACGGGAGCTGACGAACCACACTGCCGAGCTGCAGGCGCTGCGCAGCCTGGGCGGGGAGGTGATCGCGCCCGGGAACGCGCACGGCGCGCCGTGGCTGTGGGAGCACATGGGCGAGGGGTATCGCCCGGCATGGTACGTGCGTCTGTGGCAGAATGCGGGAATCGTGGACGCCGCGTTCGTCACGAGCCCGCGCTCGCGCTGGATCAACTACTACCTAGAAGGCCTCAGGTGGATGTTCGAGAACTACAAAATAGACGGCATCTACATGGACGACGTCTCCTTCGACCGCACGGTGATGAAGCGCATGCGCCGCATCATCGAGCGCCACCGCCCGGGCGCGCTCGTGGATCTCCATTCAAACACCGGATACTCGCAGGGGCCAATGAACCAGTACACGGAGTTCTTCCCGTACATCGACAGGCTGTGGTTCGGCGAGTCGTTCAGGTACAACGAGCTTTCGCCGGACGCGTGGTTCGTCACTTTCTCGGGGATCCCGTTCGGGCAGATGGGCGAGATGTTGCAGGGAGGCGGCAATCCGTGGCTCGGGGCCGTCTATGGCGCGACGCGCCGCTGGTACGGAAGGGGAGGCGCGCTGGTGGAGAATCCAGGCGCGATATGGAAGGCGTGGGCGGACTTCGGGATCGAGGACGCGCGGATGTCCGGTTACTGGGACGAATACGCGTTTGCGAAGACCGACTCTCCGGACGTGAAGGCGACGGCGTTCATCCGAGGCGACAAGGCGCTCGTGGCCGTGGGCAACTTCTCATCGGAGCCGCGCACGATAAACCTCAAGATCGACGGGAGGTGGCTTGGCGCGCGGAAGATCAAGCTCGTGGCGCGTCCGATTCCGGGATTCCAGAAGGCGCATGCGTTCGCCCTGGGCGATCCGATTCCCGTTCCGCCCAAGCAGGGCTGGATGTTTGAACTGCTGGGCGACGGCAAATGAGGGGCGATACGATGAAGAATCTGCATGGTGTTCTTCTTGCCGCGTGCGTCGCGTCGCTGTCGCCGTCCTTCGCGGCGGATACGGGCGGCGCGCTCATGGCAGTCGACGCGCTTGGGCGTGCCGTTCCTGAGCCAGGCACTGCTGCGGTGCAGGCGCCGCGTGCAGGGCGCCAGGTCGGCATATTCTACTTCCTCTGGTGCGGCGAGCACGGGAAGAAGGGGCCGTACGACGTCTCAAAGATCCTCGCCGCCGATCCAAGGGCCGGATACAAGCCGGATAGTCCAGTGTGGGGCGGCCATGGCGTATACCATCACTGGGGCGAGCCGTTCTACGGCTACTACTACTCAAGCGACGAGTGGGTGGTGCGCAGGCACATGAAGCTGCTGACGCAGGCGGGCGTTGATTTCCTCTTCTTCGACACTACGAACGCCGTCATCTACGAGCACAACGTCAAGCTGGTGATGCGCGTTCTGCAGGGATACCACGATGCAGGATGGAGGGTGCCGAAGGTGATGTTCTACACGAACACGGCCTCGGGCAAGACGGTGCAGAGGATCTACAATGCCATCTACAGGACGGGATACTGCCGCGACGTGTGGTTCATCTTCGAGGGGAAGCCGCTCATCATCGCGAAGAGGAACGAATGCTCCGAGGAGGCGAAGGAGTTCTTCACGTTCAGGGCGTCACAGTGGCCGAACGAGGGAGGGAAGGTCGACGGTTGGCCGTGGATGGACTTCACGCGTCCGCAGCGCGTGTTCAAGAACTCGCGCGGCGAGCCGGAGGTGATGAACGTATCGGTGGCGCAGCACCCGCAGCTGAGGTTCGGCGACTCCGCGATGTACGGCGAGAAGGGCAACTGCGGACGCGCCTTCCACAACGGTGCGAACGATCCCAAGCCCGGCGCATGGCTCTGGGGATGGAATTTCGCGGAGCAGTTCGAGCATGCGCTGAAGATGGATCCGCCCGTCGTGCTAGTGACCGGGTGGAACGAATGGATCATGGGGCGCTGGAAGGGACGTCCGGACCGGCCGATAATGTTCGTGGACTGTGCGAACTACGAATACAGCCGCGACATCGAGATGATGCGCGGCGGATACGGCGACAGCTATTTCATGCAGCTGGTCGGCTACGTGCGCCGCTACAAGGGATCGGCTGCGCACCCTGTCCACGCCGCCAGCTCCGCGCCCGCCGTGTACGACAATTTCCCCGACGGCGACTTCGCGCGCAGCGCTCCCGGCTATGGACGCACGTATGAAAACCGCACGCAGCGAAACGCCATAAGGCGCATCGAGATGTGGCACGACGCGAAGAATCTGCATGTGCGCGTCAAGGCCGGGAAGCCGATCGATGTGAAGGACCGCGAAGGCACGTGGATGAAGCTCTATCTGAACACTGACGGCGGAAGAGGATATGGCTTTGTGGCGAACAATGTGTTCAGTGCCGATGGAACGACGACGCTTGCGAAGGTGAAGGAACGCGGCGAGAGCCTGGCGTGCGCGAACGTGCCAGGCGTGAAGGTTCCGTGCCGCGTCGCCGGCGATACGATGTCAATGACAATTCCGCGCGCCGTGCTTGGAATCGGCGGGCGCGATTTCACTTTGTGGTTCAAGGTAGCCGACAGCAGAAGCGCAGTCAGGACAGTCATGGACTTCTACGACCATGGCGACGCTGCGCCGCTAGGACGTCTCAATTACGTGTACAAAGGCCAGGAAAGGAAGTAAGATCATGGCAGCAAAGGCAACGGAGCGCAGGAGCGATCAGCTGCGCAGCATAGAGTTCGTGCGCGGCTTCACGAAGCACGCTGCGGGAAGCGTTCTCGTGAAGTGGGGCGACACATGGGTGCTCTGCACGGCGAGCGTGGAGGAGAAGGTGCCGCCGTTTCTCAAGGACAAGGGCGTGGGCTGGGTGACGGCGGAGTATTCGATGCTGCCATCCTCCACGGGCGGCGGACGAAAGGAGCGCGACATCAAGAAACTGAAGCAGGACGCGCGTTCCACCGAGATTCAGCGCCTCATCGGGCGCTCGCTGCGCGCGGCGGTGGACATGGCGAAGCTCGGCGAGAGGCAGATCACGATCGACTGCGACGTGCTGCAGGCGGACGGCGGCACGCGCTGTGCGTCAATAACCGGTGGCATGGTGGCGCTGCAGGACGCTGTGGCGAAGCTGATGGCAAGCGGGGCGATCGCCGAAAACCCAATCGTGCACCGCGTTGCGGCGGTCTCGGTGGGCGTCTGCAACGGCAGGCCAACGCTCGACCTGGACTATGCGCACGATTCGACGGCCGAGGTGGATCTGAACGTGGTGATGACGGACGACGGGCGCTACGTGGAGCTGCAGGGCACCGCCGAGCACAAGCCGTTTACAGAAGAGTCCCTTGACGCGCTTCGTGCGTTGGCGCGCAAGGGACTCAAGCGCATATTCGCGCTGATGAAGTAGCGGAGGATCGCCTACTTGGCCTCGGCGGCCACGACCTTGGCGTCGACGGCGTTCTTCTTCACGGACGCCACGCCGGCCAGGCAGGCCTTCTGCGTCTCATAGGCCTCGCCGACGGCGATGATCTGACCGTTCTTCGCCTTGAGGCGGAAGCGGGTCTTGCCGGCCTTGTCGGTGTAGACTTCGAACTTCGGCATGGACTTCTTCTCGAACTTCTCAGCGGTCTGGTCCTCGATCTCCGCGATCGGCGCGTTCTTTGCGACGGACGCGATGCCGAGCTTGGCCGAGCGCAGGCTCTTGTAGACCTGCGACGAGGCGACTACCTGTCCGTTGGTGGCGAGAAGGTTGAACGACACGCCTTTCGCGGACGTCTTGACTTCAAACTTGCCCATGAGATTTTCTCCTGTTTTGCTGTATTCTTTGACGATGCGGCAGACGGCACTCACCGTCGCCGCGCTATAGTATAATCCAAACTCGCCTCAGACGCAACCACAAACCGCGACGCTGAATTTGGAAACTGGGGCGTCAGGCGTCGAGTTCCTGAAGGGCGGCGAGGAGGGAGGCCATGTCGGCGTCTGTGCCCACCGAGATGCGCAGGCGGTCACCGGTGCGGGGGCCAGGGAAGTAGCGCACGAAGATGTTGCGCTTGCGAAGGGCCTCGAAGATCTCGTTGGCGGGACGGTGCGCGGGGCGGGCGAAGAGGAAGTTCGACTGCGACGGCGGAACGTCCCATCCGCGGCGGCGCAGCTCGGCGGCCGTCTCTTCGCGCGTCTTCAGCACCTTCGAGGTGTTGCGGCGCATCCAGGGCTGGTCGGAGAGCGCGGCGAGGGCGCACGCCTGCGCAAGGGCGTCCACGTTGTAGGAGTCCTTCACCTTGTAGAGCGCCTCGATGAGGGCTTCCGGGCCAATGCAGAAACCGAGGCGCAGGCCGGCGAGCGAGTAGCTCTTGGAGAGCGTGCGCATCACGATGACGTTGGCGTTGGAGGGATCGGCGGCAAGCGGCACGCAGCTGGACGAGGCGAAGTCGCCGTATGCCTCGTCGACGATCACCACCCCGGGGAACGAACGCGCGAACGCCTGCACCTGCTCTGGCGGATAGAGTATTGAGGTGGGGGCGTTGGGGTTCGTGAGAAGAAAGAGCGCTACGGGGCGGCCGTCGGGGCCGCGCGTGACGGGCTCGGCCCACGAGAAGTCGTCCGCGAGCGGGGAGGGCACGAACGGGACGTTGCGGATCGCGGCGAGCGTCTTGTAGAGCGAGTAGCTTGGATCGAAGGAGCCCAGGGATTCGTCGTCGTCCACAAATGCACGTGCGGCCAGCGTGAGCACTTCATCCGATCCGTTGCCCACGAAGACGCGGGAAGGCGAGGTGCGGTAGACTTCGGCGATCTTCTCGCGCAGCTCGAGGAAGACGGGATCGGGATAGCGGCGCAGACGGTCGAGGTCGAACGAGGCGAGGACCTTTTCGATCAGCGGCGAAGGAGGGTATGGATTCTCGTTCGTGTTGAGCTTGATGACGCTCTTCGCCTTCGGCTGCTCGCCGGGAGTGTAGGGAACGAGGGACTGTACGGACTTTGCGATTCTCATTTCACGTTCTTGCTGGAGGTTTTGGGTTCGGGTGCAAGCAGCACGGCGCTGGTGTGGTATGAGCGGCGGGCGAGCAGGAAGACGAGGTACTTCTCGTCATCGCAGTGGCTGGTGAGGTTCGAGACCTCTTCCACCCCGCGCTCCTTCATGCGCTCGTGGAGGACGTTGATGTTGTTCTTGAGCTTGACGGTGTTGGAGAACCACTTGCACGAGAAGGCGTTTGGACGCGAGGGGTTGCCGCTGGCGATCGGGATGCATGTGAAGAGAAACCAGCCGGAATTCTCCACCTCCACGGTCTCGACGGGCGTTCGCGAGCCGTCAACCTTCACGCCGTTGAAGGCGGTGGTGGAGTTGATGGTGGTGCAGCCGCATGCCAGGGCGATGATGGCGGCGAAGATGGGGAGTGTGAATTTCATTTCGCGTCTCCGTCTGGGATTTGCTTGAGACGGTCGCGCATCTCGCGCGAGATGCGCCGGCGCTTGGCGGCCTCCGGGGCGTCAGGGTCGTCCGACTCCGTGCCGGTGGGCTTCACAAGCACGGCGGAGAACTGTTTGCGGCGGTAGGTGAGGATGTAGGGGATTGGCACGGGCAGCTCCGTGCCGGGAATCGAGAGGAACACCTGCTCGTCGCTGAGGAGCACGAGGTCCGAGACCGTGTAGCCGAGCGTGTCGGCGTAGTGCGTGAGGCGGTCCTGAAGTATGTTCTCGTTCACGCAGTTGCTGAATAGCCGGAACGGGAACCAGGAGTTCACGTTGGGGTTGCCGCTCGCGAGCGGCCAGGCGTTGAAGAGATACCATCCGTCGTTTGCCACGACTATGTGCTCCACTGGCTCGCCGGAGGCGGCGTGCAGGCGGAAGCGCGCGTTGGCTTCGGACGGGAAGGGCGCCGTCTCCAGCGAATAGCACCCCGCGGCGAGCATTAGGAGCGCCGCCGCTGACGTTGCGAAGACCGTCCCAAGGGACTTTCTGAAAGGTGATTTTTCCATGGCGCATAAATTATACCAAATCGCCTTGACATCGGCAGGGAAATAATCATAAAATATACACCGCAATGAACAAGTATCTGGCAAACAGCTGTAAAATCCTCTTTGTGGTGGCGTTCGTGACCATAGTGGCGGCCACGGTGGTGATCGCATATCCCAAGTACCGCCACGCACGCGATCTAATGATGGAGAAGGAGCGAATCATGCGGCGCATCGACGAGAAGCGCGCCGAGATCGCGGAGATCAAGACGAAGCAGAACCGCTTCAACACCGATCGCGAGTTCGTGGAGACGCTCGCGCGCCAGAACCGCCGGGTGTTCCCCGGCGAGCTGGTGTTTGTGTTTGACGACTAGTCCGTCGCCGCAGTGCCTCTGCCGCAGCCCATGGCGAACCTGCTGAGATTCATGCTTGCGCTTGCAGGTCTGCCGTTCGCATGGGCGGTCACGCGCGCGTTTGTCGACGTGATGTGCCTCATTCCGGCGCCGCCCGACGCCTTTCTTCCTGTGGGGATCGTCGCCGGCATTGCCGGCTTCGCGCTGTGCCTCGTCCTTCTTCTGGTGCTTCCCGTGCCGGTGCGTCTCTACGTGCTGGGCCACGAGCTGACGCACGCCGTGTGGGGGCTCCTCTTCGGCGCACGCGTCTCGCGCCTGAAGGTTGGCGTGAAGGGCGGCTCCGTCACGCTCTCCAAGTCTAACGTTCTCATCACCCTCGCTCCGTACTTCTTCCCGTTCTACACGATGCTTGTGGCGCTGGCCGCGCTCGTCACCCGCGCGTTCGTGTCGCCGCTTCCGTGCGCCTGGGCATGGCTCTTCGCCGTGGGGTTCACCTGGTGTTTCCACTGCTGCTTCACGATGCGTTCGCTCATGCAGACGCAGCCCGACGTGGAGGAGTACGGCAGGCTCTTCTCATACGTCTTCATCTGGATAATCAGCGTCGCCGGCGCGGCGGCGTGGGTGGTGTGCACGACCGAGGTGAGCTGGAGCGACCTCTGGCACGTCGCCGCGCATCGCACGGTTTCGGCATACACTGCCATCGGCGGCGTCTTCGCATGGATCTATGAATCTCTACGCACACTTCCC
>JAFUDL010000314.1 GCA_017459225.1 Kiritimatiellia bacterium | reverse complement strand
CGCACGTCGCCGCGCGTCTCTTCCGAAATCTCGATGCGCCTGAGCGGCACGGCGCCCGGTTCGGCGATGCCGGCGATGCGCCGCACGTCGGCAGGTTTGACCTTACCCTTCCGCGCAGAAACCGCCGCCTTCAGGTCATCGCGCATGACATCGTACACCGTACGCTCGCCGGGCAGCGACAACACCGTACGCCACGACGACCTTCCCGCGTCAGCGCCCAAGACGGGTTTTGCGAGTTCGGCGGAAATTCAGTCGACGTCTTCCGCTGCGCTGGAAAGCACCCTGACCCATTTGCCGAAATTCGTGTAAAAATGGCCTCTGCATGAATGAGTCATGCCAATACCGTTGCCGATGGCCTTGTCCTTGACCTTGATCTCGTTGTAGGCCGCATAGACGGCGCATGGCGGACAGGTCGTGTCCGAGAAACCAACGGCGACGCGCACAGGACACGTGATGCGGGAGGCGAAGTTCGCACCATCGAAGTACGGCGCCCACTTCTCGGCGGCGGCGCGACGCGCGGGCGTGGAAGAGTTGTTATCAACGACCTGCGGCCAGCCGCTCTGACGGCCCTTCAAGTAGCCCATGGTGTCCGTGATCGCCGGCACGTAGAACGCGGCACGCGTGAATGTGTGGTTGAGGCCGCAGAGGTAGAACCCAAATCCTCCGCCCTGCGACGTGCCCTGGTAGCGGAAACGCGACCTGTCCACGTCCGGACGCGCCGCAACCCAGTCCACGGCGCGGTCGATGCCGAGGATGACGGGATAGAAGAAGTAGTCCTCGCGCGATTCCGTGATTCCCGCCTGACAATAACTCGACACGCCGAACCGCGCGGCGAGGGCGGCGTCCATCTCCTTGTACTTCGCCTCAAGCCCGATCTTGTGCCACTTCCAGTCAGGGGCGAAGGGATAGACGCTGAAGCGCACGCAGATCGCGTCACCCCTTCCCGTCATGTCGTTCGTCCAGCCACCGAAGCCCGCCGCGTTCACCTCGAAGTCAACGGGGAACGGCGCCTTTGCCTTGTCCTTCGGCACGCTCATGTAGCCGTGGACGCGACGTCCGAACGTGGCGAACGAAATGCGGTAGAAGTCGAATGCCGCCGTACTGCGTTCCGGCACGCGGGTCATCTGCGCGTCAAGCGGAACCTCGCGGGCAAGACGAGCGCGTGCGTCGGACCAGAACTTGTCGAAGTCCGCCGGTGACGGACTTCCCTTCTTGATCTTCTCCGGCTCAAATCCCGCGCTGAACACGAACGGATCGTTGCGACCGCTCTTGGTGGGCGGCAAGGATAGCCGCAGGAACCCTGGTTCGCGCAGCGTGCCCGAGAACTTGAAAACGACGCCTGTCGCCGACACGTCGAAGAGCATGTTTGTGAATACGGTCGTACCGAAGTTGTCAAGAACGGCGCACGGCCGCCTTGACGCGTCCAGGTTTTTCTTCTCCAGCAGCCTGACCGTGAAGGTGGCCGTCTCGCCGCAGCGGTAGAGACCGCCCGGCCTGTCGAGATCGACCTTGTATGTTGCGGCGGACGCCGCCCATCCAACCATCGCCGCAAGAACGGCGACTGACATTTTCTTCAAACAACCATTTTTCATTGCGCGAAGCCGTTTGCGTTCATTTCGTTTTGCCGACTTTCAGCTTTGTCGGAGCTGCGAAGATCGCGGCGTCGCCGGATAGTGCCACGACACCGACTACGTTCTTTGTCCTTCCTCTTTTAACGACCTTGTTCATGTCTTTCACTACTTCGTCATTCTCAAGCGGAAGAAATTGGCGGAATCTCCCTTCTTGAGCATCCAGGTGTCTTCCCTTACAGGGTCAAGGAACACGGGAGAGCTCCAGTCGTCAAGCGCAGGCGTGCCAATGACGGTGGACTGGAACTTCCTGTCTCTCCTCAGCACCGGCGCCGTGAGAATCACAGGTTCCCCCGCCTCGTCAATGTATATGTCGAGGAGCACGCGCGAACCGTCGATAATCCCTTCTCCGTATGTGTAGATGAAGGCGTTCTCCCACTTCCCGCCCCACATCGCGGGCTTCGCGTTCCATGCCGCGTCATTGCCCGTGAGCCCCTTGTCCAAAGCCCACGCCTCGTAGCCGCTCAGCCGCACCGTCGCCTTGTCAGTAAAGTATCCGGGCATGACCATGGTGTCGATGTGGGCGTAATCCACATAGATGTGATCCACGGTATAGCTCGTCCCGTTTCCGCCGACAAGTTTGGCGCATCCTCTGAACATTATCCTGTCGGCCCCAACAGTCGCTATAGACTCGGTCGTGAAGCCCTCAGAGACGTAGATAGTGACCAGGTTCGTGCAGCCGCTGAACATGTCGCACATGTCCTTCACGTTGGCAGTGTTGAAGCCTGTGAGATCAAGTTCTGTCAACCTGTTGCAGTTCAGGAACATTCCACGAAGGCTCGTCGCGGCGGAGACGTCAAGATACTGAATTCCCTGTATCTCCTCCAGTACGCTCGTTCCGCTGCCCGCGAACCAGTTTCCGCAGTGCTTCGGGCGGTAGTCGGCAAAGGACGGGTCAAACACGACACGCTGCTTGCGGAAGTACCACGGCGGCATCTCGGATGGATCCTGCGCCTCCGCGTCGGCGACAAGAAACGTGGTGGACTCATCGGTTCCCGGATGCTCCTCGGTGTCATAGTAGAACGTCAACGTTTCGGTTCTGAACGAATATACGGCACGCGCCACCTTCTCGGTGAAGTAGCCTGGCGCTCCAGGCCTGTCGATACGTGCGAACGTCGCTTCGATCCCCACGTCGCTGGTGCCGTTGCCGCCGACTACGCTCTCGGCCGTATACTCGAAGACGCCTTCATCCTCCGGCCTGCTGGTCAGCGACCGGGTCGTGAACTTGTCCGTGGCGTAGATGGTCTCGAGGTTGCCGCAGTATGCGAGCATATCCTCCATGACCCTGACGTTGGCCGTGTCGAATCCCGTCAAGTCGAGCGTATTCAGATTCACGCAGTTGCAGAACATCTCCTGCAGCGACGTTGCACGGGAGACGTCAAGGTACTTGAGTCCGGCGATGTCGGTGCATGAGGTGAAGTCCTCGAACCAAAGCGCGCATTGGACCGGACGATAGTTGGCGAAGGACGGGGCGAAGACGACCTTCTCGACCTCCACCGCGATGTCGTGCCACGGCGGCCATCCAACCATTCCCACGCCCGGCACCCGTCCCAACATCGCCTCGGCGCGGGCGACGGAGAATACCGTCCCCTCGCTTGAATGGTCGCGCCCATCGTAGTGGAACGTCAGCGTCTTCGTGGCGTCCGAATAGACGGCGACCGGCTCAAGGCGCGTGAAGTAGCCCTGCACAGAGGCCGAATCAACGCGAGCGTAGGAAGAATCTATAAAGTTGCAAACCGTCCCATTGCCACCCTTCAGATTGCCGCAGCCGGTGAACATCGGATGCATGCTCATGTACGGAATCGCAAACGACTCCGACGCATAGATCGTTTTCAGCGAAGAGCATCCGGCGAACATGCTCACGCATCCGCCAAGGTAGATAAGATGTCCGCCACTTCCGACGGACCAGTCGAACGTGAGGCTGCGCGTGTCGAATCCCGAGAGGTCCAGGGACTGAATTCCAGTGCAGCCCGAAAACATCCTCTGCAGGCTCTTCGCCTTGGATACGTCGAGGTTCTCAAGCCCCTTGACAGATACGAGAGCGATGCAGTTCTGGAACCAGCCCTCGCAGTCCTTCGGGCGGTAGTCGGCGAAGGAGATGTCAAACACGACGGTGTTTATGCCTAGCGCCAGGACACTACGCCACGGCTTGGGGTTGTCCAGGGCGTATATGTAATGGGGGTCCGTTTCGAACACTTCGCCCTCGGCAGAGTGGTCCAGCCCGTCGTAGTAGAAGGTCAGCGTCTTGTCAGCATACACCGCCACCGCCTCTCGCGCCGACGACAGGTACCCAGCCCTGGGACTGCCGTCGATGCAAGCGTATTCGGAATCATCGCTGCCCGGAGCGTGCGCCGTGCCGTTCCCACCCACGAGCGAACTGCAGCCGATGAACATTCGGCTGGCTGCTTCGGACAGGCCGTCGGTCGTGAACGACGTGGAGGCGTATATCGTCCTGAGGTTCGTGCATGCGCGGAACATGTCGCCCATGTCCGTTACGCGCCCGGTGTCGAACGACTCCAAGCCGAGCGTCGTGAGCGCGCTGCAGCCGTAGAACATGGAGTTCAGGCTCGTTGCGCGCGACACGTCGAGGTTGCTGATCCTTGAAATGGACGTCAACGCGGCAAAATCCTGGAACCATTTCGCGCAGCTGTTCGGCCGGAAGTTCCGGAACGACTTGTCGAAAACGACGTTGGTGACCGTCGTGCGGGCCGCAGAATACCACGGCGGTATCTGGTACGTGGAGAGGTTCTCCGCATTCGTGACGGAATAGACCGCCTGACCCTCCGCCAAATGGCGCGCGCCGTCGGCGTAGAAGGTAAGCGTCTTGCCGTCGAACGAAAGCACGGCAACCGGGTTGCGCGAGGTGAAGTAGCCGGGACCGGGATTGCCGCTGTATGAGTCGATATGCGCATACTGCCACCTCTTGTGACTCCCGTCGTAGGCAGTTCCAATTCCGCCCGTCAGCAGGGGGCAATCGTTGAATATGATCTCGGTAGGGTCGGCGAGAGCAGTTGTTACAAATTTGTCCGATGCATAGATTGTCTTCAGCTTGTGGCACCGGTTGACGATGCGTGCCATGCTCGTCACGCTGTGCGTGTCAAAGCGCGTAAAGTCGAGCTCGGTGATACTGACGCAGCGGTCGAACATGCCGGAGAGGTCGGTGGCCTCCGAAACATCGAGGTTGTCGAGCCCGTAGATGCGCTCCATGCCGCCGAACATCCTGAACCAGCCCGTGCATCTGCGCGGACGGTAGTAGGAGAAGGAGTTGTCGAAGACGACGCGCCTGACGCCGAGACGGCAGCCCTTGACCCAGGGCATGGGGTCGGAAACCGTCCCGGCGCAATTCTCCGCATCCTCCATGTCGTAGAGCTCGTCCGCATCCGAATGGTCGGCGTAGTCGCAGTAGAATGTCAGCGTAGAGTCCGCCTTCGTGTACGCCGCCACTGCGATCCGCTTCGCCGTGAAGTAGCCTGGCGCGTCGGACGCGTCGATCCGCGCATACGTCGCGAAGCGGTTGGCGACGTTATATTCCGTCCCTCGCCCGCCGACAAGCGCATTGTTGCCGCCGAACACCTGCTCGTCCGGATCGTCGAGCCAAGCGGTTGTGAAGCGCTCGCTGGCCTCGATCGTCCGGAGCGCGGGGCAGTTGTAAAACATGTTCTTCATGCTCGTCACGCTGCCCGTGTCGAAGCGGCTCACGTCGATGCGCGCGATCGAGGTGCAGGCGCAGAACATGAACTTGAGGTTGGTGGCCTCCGACACGTTGAGATTCTTGATGCCGGTGATACGGACGAGGGCGGAGAAATCGTAGAACCAGCTGCCACACTGCGATGGGCGGTACTTCGCGAACGACTTGTCGAATACGACGTCCGTCACCGTGGCGTGACAGGCATCGTACCACGGAACGTCTTGGGCATCGGGGTCGATCGCCTCGGCGTCTGCGACGTAATAGACCGTGCCCTCAGCCGAATGGTCCAGCGTGTCGTAGTAGAACGTGAGCGTGTTGGAAGACGCGGAATGCACGGCGACGGCCGTGTGCTTGCCGAAGTAGCCGGGCGCGCCGGGCAGCGCGTCGATGCGCGCATACTCCGACGATAAATGCAGCGGATCATACGTCGTTCCGCGCATGCCGACAATCGCGTAGCAGCCGCCGAACATGTTCGCGCCGGGATCTGTCAGCGCCGCCGTCGTGAAGGTGTCGCCAGCTTCGATGGTCACGAGGGCCGGACAATTCCAGAACATGTACTTCATGCTCTTCACGTTTCGAGTGTCGAAGCTCGATATGTCCAGTTCCTTCAAGTTCGTGCACTCTGCGAACATGTACTCGAGGCTTGTCGCCGCAGAGACGTCGAGGTTCTTCAGATCACAGGGCCCGGTGAGGTTATCGAAGCCGCGGAACCAGCTTCCGCAGTGCCTCGGGCGGTAGTTGGCGAACGAGGCGTCGAATACGATGTTGGTGGCTCCATGGCGGTGCCCGTACCACGGCGGATAGGCGGTTGGGCTGCCCACCTCGGCCGAGATAACGGGATAGACGGTCCCCTCGTCGGAGTGGTCAGCCGAATCGGCGTAGAAGATGAGGGTTCTGGCATCCGAGGAATAGACTGCAACCGCATGAGACGAGGCAAAGTAGCCGGGCGTGCCGTCAATGTCTATTCTCGCGAGATCAGCGCCGGTGCGAGAAGACGAATAGGCCGTGCCGTAGCTGCCCATCAGAGAAGTGCAGCGCCCGAACATGTGGTCGCTGGCATCCATGAGCCCGGAGGTCGTGAAATTCTCCGAGGCGATGATGCGGACCAGGTTCGTGCAGCCGTAGAACATGTAGCCCATGTCCCTCGCCATAGGCGTGTTGAAGCCGGAGAGGTCCAGCATCCTGAGCGACGAACAGCCGTTGAACATGCCGAACAGAGTCCATGCATATGTGACGTCGAGGTTTTCGATGCCCGTGACGGCCTCGAGTTTCGAGAAGTCTCTGAACCATTTGCCGCAGTGCTTCGGATGGTATTTGGCGAACGAGGCGTCAAAGATGACGTTGGTGACCGTGTCGCGGCAGTCGATGGACCAGGGCATGTCGTCGTTGAGTTCCGGATTGATCGCCTCTGCATCATCCACGGAATACACCTTTTTGCCCGCCGAGATGTGGAGGCTACCGTCGAAGTAGAACGTCAGCGTCTTATCCGCAGGCGAATAGACGGCCACCGGGGGGACGTAGGCCGTGAAATATCCCGGAGAGACAGACGGCCTGTCAATGCGCGCGTATGCATCGCCGATGTGGTCGGGATCGTATGTCGTGCCGCTGCCACCGACCAACGAATAACAGTAGTTGAACATGTGCGCTCCCTCAATGTCTTTACCACTTAGAGAGTAGTCGCTCGCAACGTAGATCGTCTCAAGTTTTAAACAGGTATCAAACATTCCAATGCACCAGAACCATGAGTATGAGTCGCTAATATTCTTCGGATTGAATCCGGCGATGTTAAGGCTGGTAAGTGATTTGCAACCTTGGAACATATTGTCCAAATCGTGGGCTTTATCAAACTTGAAACTGGACAGATCAAGCACGGTCAACGACGAACAACCCATAAACATGCTCTGAAAGTTGGTCACTCTAGACGTGTCAAAGCTGCTGAGGTTGAGCAATTTCAACGATTCGCACTGATAAAACATCGCATGCATGCGTGTCGCCCGTGACGTGTCAAAACCATAAAGGTCAAGCGAGCCCAGAGACCTGCAGCTATCGAACATATTGTCCATGATCGTCACCTTGGACGTGTCAAACCGCCTCAGATCAAGGGAGGACAGGTCAATGCATTCAGCAAACATATAGTCCATCTCAGTGACATTGGACGTGTTGAAACCGCTTACATCAAGAGAATCGAGCCTATAGCATCCCCAGAACATGCGGCTCATGCTCGTTACACTAGACGTGTCAAAGCCGCTCAAGTCGAGTTCTCTCAGCGACTGACATGCCTTGAACATGCTGCTCATGTCCGTGACATGCGACGTGTCAAAGCCGCTCAAATCGAGATTCGACAATCCCCTGCATTCTGCGAACATGCAGCTCATATTCGTAACGCACGAAGTGTCGAACCCGCCCACTTCAAGGCCTCTCAGTGCATTGCATCCCTCGAACATGTGGCCCATGTCCGCAACACGCGACGTGTCGAAGCCGCTTATGTCCAGCGCGGTCAGCCGCATGCAGTTGGTGAACATGGAGCTCATGTCAGTCACGCGCGACGTGTCGAAAGTGGCGAGATTCAGCGCGATCATGGAGCTGCAGTCTCGGAACATCTCGCGCATGTCGGTGGCGCTCGACGTATCGAAGCTGCTCATGTCGATCGCGGGCAGGGAGACGCAGTTGGCGAACATTTGGGCGAAGGAGCTGCAATCCTCCGTATGAAGGTATTGATTGCCCGAAATGGAGTTGCAGAACGCGAGGTTGGCGAACCATTCCCGGCAGGAGTGCGGACGGAAGATCGCGAACGACGAGTCGAACGAGACGGAGAACACGCCCTGCGCCGCGTTGTTCTGCATCCAAGGCGGCGTATCGGAGTTCCAGCCATACAGGGGATAGACGGTTCCCTCCAGCGAATGGTTGGCCGTGAGCGTGTCGCAGTAGAACGTCAGGGCGCTACCATCGTTCGACAGCACCGCGACGGGGATGCCGCCCTGCGTGAAGTAGCCGTACCTGCGGCCACCGCCGGCACGTACGCTGTCGATCTGCGCATAGCCGGCGTGTGTGCGGGATTCGTCGTACGTCAAGCCCGCGCCGCCGACGAGGGAGGTGCAGCCGCTGAACATGTTCACGTCGTTCCCCTCCGCGATGGCGGACGTCTTGAAAGAGTCCGTCGCGTAAATGGTGGTGAGCTTGGAGCAGCCGTTGAACATGCTTCTGAAATTGGTCACCCGGCTGGTGTCCCAGGTTGAAAGGTCCAGACGGGTGAGAGATTGGCATTGCCCGAACATGGAGAGGAGGTCTGTCGCCTGCGAGACGTCGAGGTTGCAGGTTCCGGCCACAGTCTTCAGATTCCTGAAGTTGCAGAACCAGTATCTGCAGCTTGTCGGCTTGTAGGCGCGGAAGGAGTGTGTGAACTCAACTCGCTCGACCCCAAGGCGGACCGCGCTGGCCAGCGGGAGAGCTACCGTGCCGACAAATTCGCCGGTACTGAACCAATCCGTGTTCTGCGACCCGTAGTTCTTGTCGTCATAGACGAAGCGCATAGTCTTGCCTCCGTCCAGGACGACGGCCTTCGCCGTGTTTGCGCCATACGCGCCCGTGGCGACTGCAATAGCCGCCGCGATTGCCGCAAGTAGTCGTTTCATTGCATGTTCCTCTTTGTTCCAGCTCATGTGACCAACACCATGTCCACTTCATCTGCGCGAAACGGCGCAACCACTGCTGCGGTCTTTTGACAACTCTTCTGCAATCAATGAAACGCGACGCGAGTGGTCGGACTGGCGGGGATCGGACCCGCGACCCCAACATTAAAAGTGTCGTGCTCTACCAACTGAGCTACAGTCCGCGAATGAAAACTGCGCATAGTATACATGATTCTAGGCAGATAGGCAACTAGAAAAGTTACCGTGGCGGCCGCGTGGCCATCTCCACGCGGCTCTTCGGCGCGAAACGGTCGGACGCCGCGTAGGCCACGAGGCCGTCCAGCAGCGCGGCCGCCTCGGGCGTCTCCGCGAGGAGGTTGAACCCGAACGCCATCAGCGCCTTGCCAGAGCCGACGTTCGCCTGCGCGAGATAGAGGAAGCACATCTCGCCGCCTTCGCCCACCATCAGCATGTCGTCCTGCGCAAGGCCCGCGTACGGCATCGGCTTGCCGGTCTGGAGGACGAGACGGAAGAGGAGTTGCGGCGCGCTCGCCGAGCGCGCCGCAACGGGCGATACGCCCGTTGTCCCATTCACAGTCACGTGTACCTCTGCCGACTTCTCGTCGAACAGGCCGCGTACCCAGGCGTCGTCGATGAACGTCTGCGGCGTCGCCTCGAACTCCACGTCGCGATAGATTCCGCCCCAGCGGTGCATGGCGGGGTGTGACGAGGTTCTGAATATGTAATAAATGCTGAACCATGAAACTTCTCCCCGAAAAAGTTGGTGGAGAAAATATTTCTATTTTTTGATTCAACTTTCACAGGCTTCGCGATTGCTACAGCCGTTGCAGGTCAGGTGCGAGCCACAGGTGGCGCAGTCGAACTATGCCATCTTCCCCTGACAAAGACAATTGGGGAACCATTCCATCACACATCCGTACCATTTCACGCGTTCACCTTATATGGATCCATCTTCTCCAGAATCGCATTGGCCTTGTCCAACCACTCTTGCCGACCTTTTGTCAGCCCACCTTCCGCCTGCCATCTTTTGGCCAACTCGTCAATGAAATCATGTGCCAACCGATGGTTGACCACCGCTTTGCCTCGTCCGACAATATCCTCATAAAAAGCCTTTTCTGCAGCAAGTGCGGCGGCACGCCTTTCTGCCTCTTCCCGAATCCGTTGCTCGCGCAGCCTACGCTCCTTCTCCTCCATCTCGCGTTGTCGCTGCGCCTCAATGCGTCGGGCCTCTTCTTCGGCAGCCCGCTTCTGCCTGGCAGCCGCATCTACAAACGCATCTACAATCTTCTTGGCCACCTTTACCCCCTTGCCTAACATCTCGAAGATATACTTCTCCGAGATTATGTCACCCCGTATCCAGACCCCTTCTGCATAAAGAGATATCTTAAGTCTCCCGGTGGCAAATTCCCACGCAAATTTGTCATTCGGCGATACTTGATAATCCTTAGGATGATTCGTTATTTCCGTTAGCTGACATGATGCCGTTATTCCCAAATGCGTCATTTTCAAACAAAACGTCTTCCGATCATTTCGACTGTAATAGTAACGATCGCGTTCCTGTTCCAGAAAATTGATCGCAACTCCTTGCTTTTCCAGTTCCGGGAACACCTCGTTCACCAATAGAGATGCCCAAAGCGCCGTTTCTTTAGTGCCATGATATCCAGCAAAATCGAACAACTGTTTCTGTTCCCGATTTAAAATCTGCAACCATCTCTCATCTTCGGGTTCCTTGAACTTGCGATGGCACCAGATCCAAAACTCTTTGGCCCGAGGATTCCATGTCACATCCTTGCTCTTGTCTTTAAGTTCTTTAAGCCGCTCCAGCACTGCCTCGCGATTGACTGCCTTCTTCGGATCGTTCAATGCGTCTACAATGGTTCTTGCCGAAGCTCCGAATTTCTTGAACACGTCGGGGTGAGCGAGAACCGAGAACAAATCATCCTTCGAAAGAATTCGACCGAGCACGACCGCCAGCCCCTTTGGAATCCTACGGCCGTCATACAGCCTTTTTTGAAACGTTTTCAGGACATCGGCATCTTGTTCCGCCAACTTCGCGCCGCTCGCCTGTAGACTGATTATTTGATCCAATGCGCAGTCCCTGAAGGCCATCTCCAAGACCTTTGAAGTTCCATTCGCCTGGCTATTAAGCGGCAAGCCCAATCTCGCCAGACGTTTGACTTTCCCCTCGTCTAAATGGTAGATCATCTTGTCATCTGCCTCCAGCTCCGCGATCTCCTCCTCTGTCAAGGCCAACCCGGCCAATTGCGAAGTGGTGCCATAAACGACGGCCTCTCGTGCTATCGACGTCTTCTCGTTGTCTTCATTGGCGAAAACCTTATGGACGTCAACGCCCGTCCAGCGCATGAGCCAAAACATTCGCTCCGCATGAGATTTCTTCCGTGAACGGCCATCCTCTGGCCTTCGTGAATCTGAATCAATAGCCTCTAGATGTATCGTCTGAAGGAAACCATCCATTGCACGCAACAGGATATCCTCAATGTCCGGCCGATCTGGAAGAACCGCCTTGACCGCGGCGAGAAAGCCTTGCTCCATGGAATCAATGGCGTCGGCGAATCCCTCTGAACTCTTGTGCCGCTTAAAAAAGACATCTGCCAACTCCATGCTGCGGGTATCAGCTATCTTCCACCACGGAACAGATTCAACAGACGCCCCATTGGCCAACAGCAATCTGACGATATCGATTTGCTTGCTTCGGACAGCCTCGCCAAGCGCACGACTTAACGCACGGGGATACTCTTCCCGCCAATTTCCAGTACCAAGCAACATCTCCAACATCGAAAATTGCCGACTCTTCACCGCCACCGAAAGAAGTGAGTCGCGCTTAGACTCTGGATTGCATATCGGCTGGCCTTTCTCCAACCACCGACGCAGGAAATCGGAATTGCCCGATTCTACAGCCTCCTTGAGAGGTTCAAGTTTAGCATCATACTGCGTCGTAGGAATACGGATCATTTGCTCAACCTCCCGTTCTCATTCGCGTCGGCTTGGCGTCTCGGCAACGAGGCATGCCAACCGCATTCTATTGTCTATTATGAACTTCATGGCTTATCGTCCCCTCACCTCATTACCGACTTCATCAATCTTGGAAACAAGTTCATTTGTCCACGCGACAGCATCATCAACTGACGGAAGCACCGATGAAGCGTCTACAATCGTTGCAAACGCATCTTCATATGTCTTTCGCCAACCATCTCCAGCGACAATCTTCGGAGCCCATGCATGCTTCCGGCGATAGTCAAACAGGCGCACACACGTTTTTCGTACTTCGACGAAATCAAGTGTGGAATGCCGTACGATGAGCTGAAGATCTATCAAATCATGCGCCCGCTCGCTTCCTGGTTCTGATACCGCATGCAGTTTCTGCGCTATCTGATATGGAAGTTTCATTACTCGCAGAGCGGCAGGACACGGAAAAGACAAGGTCTCAAACGCCTCCGCGAGATCGGGCGGAAGATACTCTTCATATTCATTGGCATCACCGATTTCGTTGTGGCCGATTTCTATCCGAATCGTCTGCCATGAACGCCCGCAATAACTCAACTTGATGTCAAATGGGATCATCACGTAGGATTCCGGGACATCTTTCGGTTTCGGCGGCGGCACATCGGAAAGAACACCGGTAAAGCCGTTCCAGCCAACCTTCAACGCATCTTCGAGCTTTTGCTTGTAGTCCGCAAGTCCCATTACCCGCGCAGTATCCATATCACGGGTATAGCGGGTAAACTCACCGCCATATCTGAACATCAAGGAACTACCTCCCTTCACTACGCCATCAGGAAGGATTTGCCCGACAATGACATTCGCCATCGCTCGCGAGAATCTCACCGGATCTCCGCTCTTATCGATTTGATTTATGGCCTTGATCAGATTGACGCATGTATTGGGACGTTTCATCTTTTGAACTCCTTATTAAGTATTTCCACTTCGCCACTGCGAAGCAATCCCCTGCGAGATGCGTCATCTATCGCGCCATGCAAACGTTCCGTCATTAACTTGCCACGGCATTCAAGAATGACACTAGCGAGATTTTGGCACCTAATTCCCTCAAAAACATCCTCGCTCGCCCCCTCTGGCTTCTTTACAAGTTCAATCCACTTCGGGAGAGCCTTACGGACTCTACGACCAGTGGCAATCTGAACGCGTAACGGATTAACCATTGCCAGATTGTGCATGGCGAGAACACTCTCACCCCAGAGCGCAGCATCCTTGCCGACTATCGCAACCGCCTCTGCATAGCGGTCATATTCCGTTGGCAGATAGTGCGCTATTCGATAGACCCCATGCCCAAGCCGAGTTAAGCGACCAAGCTTAACCCATTCAACGAGATCTTTTCGCCGAACCCCAAGTGATTCAGCGTCCATAGTGGTAATCAGGCCATAGTTTCCTATCGCCTGCTCACAAATCTGATCATATAGTGTCATGTCAAATAATTCCCCTCCAAGGGTACATTTCGTCCGAGTGCGAGGTATTATATCATATTTATAGCCGATCAGCACAAAGGAAAGCGCCAAAATGTTCCCCAGCAAGGGAACATTTTAGCCATAAGTATTATTGCGAAAAGCGATTGCACCATATTCTGGTCGCAACTGGAACAGGTGCCGCCAAAATGTCAACTGATTGTAAACCGGACAAGAGACATATTGGTCTTTTGGAATTGTCGCAGTTTCGAAGCGGGGGTCCACGAAAAGTTTGCTGAGATAGCGGCGGCTTTAAAATATGATACGATTTCTTGACTTCATCGATGGTCGATGAAAGAAAAAAGGAAACAAGAAATGGCAAACAAAATAACAATTACGCCTGAAATCAAGGCGGAAATACTAAAACAATACTACGACACAGACGTAGAAGTGAAGGCGCTTGCCGCCAAACACGGCATCTCACGGCAGACAATCTACAACTGGACCAAGGGAATGCGCCGAAAATCCAAGCCGATATCCATTCGTATCACCCAATCAAACAAAGCTTTATGGGCAGCAAGAAACCACAGCGCGTTCGAGGCACGCGTGAACAGCATACTGCGCAATGCGAACGTATCGCCAAACGCATGCCTGAGGGACAAACTGGAAGAGATGGCTCGTCTTCACGCAGAGGACAAGACCGCCTATCCGGTCAAATCGCTTTGCGCAGCCATGCAGGTGTCTCGCGGCGCGTTCTACGGTTATACGCGTTATGGGAAGCACGGTCACGCTTGGTTCGACATCCACATTGCGGAAATCGAGAAGGCCGTAGAGACGGTGTTCAACGAGATGGAGCAGCGCTTCGGAGCAGAAAAGCTCACTGCCAAGCTTAAGGAACGCGGCTACCACACTTATCGCGCGACAGTGAAGAAAATCATGAAGCGGCTGGGATTGCGTAACATCCGCGACGGCGCGAAACGGCAATGGAGGCTTGAGCACCGCAACCCCAAGGATCACGTCCACCGCCAATTCAACCCCAAAAGCCCCAACGCAGTCTGGGTCAGCGATGTGACGGAGTGGGAGTACAAGCGCACGAAGTACTACATTTGCGTCATCATCGACCTGTTTTCCCGCCGCGTTGTCGCCCACAGGATTGGACTGTGCAACAGCACCCATCTAGTAAAGCTAACCTTCATGGAGGCCTGGAAAAGCCGCAGCCCCTCGCCAGGCCTCGTCTACCACAGCGACCGTGGGCCAAACTTCAGGTCGTTCGGCCTCGGCAAGCTACTGCTGGAACTCGGAGTCTTAGAATCTTTTTCTCGCCCGCACACTCCATACGACAACTCCGTAAACGAGGCATTCTTCAAGAGCCTCAAGACCGAAGAACTCTATCGGCGCCGCTACAGTTCGGCAAAGGATTTCAAGGACGCCGTGTCGCGATATGTGAAGTTCTACAACGAAGAACGACCGCATCAGGCAATTCGACAACGCACACCGGCCAGAATGGAGGAACTTTACCTCAGAAGGCAGAAAACTGAAGCGGACGCCGGGCCTGCTTTACACGGCACTGTTTGAGTCGCACGGCAATTTTGACAATAATGCGATGAAATTTCATCGTTTGAAACTGGGTCAAGGAATCAGAGCCCCGCCGAAACCCTTGAAAACATTGGACGAAACCGCACGTGTCAAATATGGGGTGTCCGAGTCCGACACCCCGATTCAATTGGTGGGCGATGAGGGACTCGAACCCCCGACCTTGACCGTGTAAAGGTCCTGCTCTAACCAACTGAGCTAACCGCCCGAAAACAGGGATGGATAGTATATCACAAATTCATCGGAGTATGAATATGGCAAATGCAGAATGTTATTTCTTGATGCGGATCACGCGCTTGGCCTTGCCTTCGCTGCGGGGAAGCGCGCCCACGGGGAACACGTCGCCCTTCGGGAGGAAGCCGAGGCGTTCGCGAAGATGCTTCGCCACGGTGTGGCCGGTAACGCCAGGCTCCGCCTCCACGTTGACCGTCACGTCAGTCATGCCGTTCTCTTCGGTGAGTATGATCTGGAACTCGTCCTTGACACCGGGAATCTCCATGAGGGCCTGCTCCACCTGGCGGGGATAGAAGTTGACGCCCTTGACGATGAGCATGTCGTCGGTGCGGCCGGTGATGCGGTCGATCCTCAGCGAGGTGCGTCCGCACTCGCACTTCTCGCGCGAGAGAATGCGGGAGATGTCGTGCGTGCGATATCGGATGATCGGCATCGCCTCGCGCGTGAGGGATGTGAACACCACTTCGCCGTACTCGCCGTCGGGCATTGGCTTGCAGGTGACGGGATCGACGATCTCGGTGATGTACTGGTCTTCCCAAACGTGTATGCCGCAGTGGGCCTTGCAGTCCTGGCCGGTGGTGCCGATGCCGCCCGTCTCGGTCATGCCGTAGATGTCGAAGCACTCGATGTGCAGACGACTCTCGATGCGGCGGCGCATTTCGTCCGAGAACGTCTCGGATCCGAAGATGCCAACGCGGAGCGAAGGAATGTCGTGGTCGCCGGAAGTCTCGGCGTCAAGCTTCTCGATGATGCGCGGCACGTAGCTCACCACCGAGCAGAATCCCTTCACGCGGAAGTCGCGCATGAGCTTGATCTGGCGCTCGGTGTTGCCGCTTGACGCCGGCACGCAGAAAAGGCCGGCCTTGCGGCAGCCGTGGTAGCATCCGAAGCCGCCGTTGAAGAGACCGAACGTGGGCATGATCTGGAAGGCGTCGCCCGCCTCGAGGCCCGCCATCGTGAAGCAGCGTGCCATCGTCTCGGCCCACTGGTTGAGGTCGTTCTTGGTGTAGGCCATCACCACGGGGGTGCCGGTGGAGCCGGAGGACTGGTGGAACTCGCGAAGTTCGGAGCGCGGCACCGTGCTCATCTCGAGCGGATATGCGTCGCGGAAGTCGTCCTTCGTGAGAAACGGAATCTTCGTGAGGTCGTCAAGCGACTTCACGTCCTCGGGGTTCGCGAAACCGCGGCTCTTGAGCAGACGGCGGCTCCACTCGTTGCTCCACACGCGGCGAAGTGACTTCTGCAGGCCCTTGAGCTGCACGTCCGCGAGCTGGTCGCGGCTCATCGTCTCTGCTTCCCTGTTCCAGAATGTCATGCTGACTCCTTTTCTTTCAACCGAAATACGCCTTGTAGAGAGCGCGCACCGCGCGTTCGCGGTCTGCGCTCTTGATGCTGATCATGAACGAGAACTCGCTCGCGCCCTGGTTCACCATCGAGATGTTGATTCCGTGCGCCGCGAGGGCGCCCGTGGCCTTCGCGAGCATGCCGGCCGAAAATGCCATGCCTTCGCCCACCACCATGAGGACGGCGTAGTCGCGCGTCACCAGGACGGAGTCGGGGTTCAGCTCGCGCTTGATGCGCGCCACCACGCGGTTCTCCACAGCCTTCGAGAAGCGGTCCGCACGGATCACCACCGAGATGGAGTCGATGCCCGACGGGATGTGCTCGTAAGCGACGCCCTCTTCCTGGAGGATGTCGAGCAGCTTGTGCGTGAAGCCCACTAGGCGGTTCATGCAGTACTTGTCGATGATGATGTTGCAGAAGCCATCGGCGGCTGCGATGCCCGTCACCGTGCCGGGAATCACGCGGCGCGACTGCACGATCATGGTGCCAGGCTCGGATGGACGATTCGTGTTTCGCACGTTGATCGGCACGCGGGCCATCACCGCGGGGCGTATGGCTTCGTCGTTGAACACGCCGAAGCCCGCATACGCAAGCTCGCGCATCTCGCGGTATGTCATCGTGTCGATGCCCTCCTTCACCTCGGGCACGATGCGCGGATCGACGGGATAGACGTTGTCGACGTCGGTGAAGTTCTCGTACACGTCGGCCCGCACGGCCGCCGCGAGGATGGAGCCGGTGATGTCGCTGCCGCCGCGCGGGAACGTTGCCACCGTGCCGTCCTTGCGATATCCAAAGAAGCCTGGGTAGATCGCGATGCCCTCGAAGTCGGAGAAGGCGCGAGAGAGCTTTCTGTAGCTCTCCTCCACGAGCTGCGCGTTGCCGCTCTCTCCCTCTAGCATCATGCCGGTCTCGCGTGGGCTCACGTAGCGGGCCTTCACTCCGCGCGCCGCGAAAGCGACCGCGGCGAGCTTGGCGCTGTTGTCCTCGCCAGCGGCCTTGAGAGTGTCCATGAACACGCCGGGGTCCTCTTTGGAGGAGGCAAGGCGCGCCTTGAGGTCTTCCTCGATCTCCCGGACGATCTCGTCGCCGAGCGAAAGATCCTTGGCAATGGAGGCGTAGCGGTCAAGCACGGCGGCGAACTTTGCGTCCGTGTTCTCATTGGCGAGGGCGGCCTCGGCGAGGCCGATTAGAAGATCGGTGACCTTGGTGTCGGACCCGTTGCGCTTGCCGGGTGCGGATACCACCACGATGCGGCGCTGGGGATCCGCAAGGACGATATCGATAACCTTGGTCAGCTGCCTTGCGTCCGCCAGCGAGCTGCCACCGAATTTGCAAACTTTCATCTCTTCCTTTCCACTCAAGAAAAAACGCGTATAGTTTATCAAAAGGACGTTGCGCGCGCAATAGAGAATGACTTCAAGTGAGATTTCAAACCCCCACGGCGCCACCAAGTCGACGGCAATATCGGCCGCGATGCGCTCGCCAACTTTCTCAGCCGCACCTTCCGGCAACCCCGATAGAGGTGTAGATGTCGCGGTTGGAGAGGAAGGTGGTCATGACAAGAGCTTTTCGTAGATCGCCGCGCCATGCGACGAAAAGCAGCAGAAGATGACTTCCATCGGCAGCGCGCTCGGTACTCGCACCCTACCAGATTCCCCCTATGCACACTCTGCGTCTCTGCGCCTCTGCGTTAAAAACTGAGGCTTCGTGCATGAGTGTGGGTCGG